>JALHUR010000216.1 GCA_022867325.1 Candidatus Aminicenantota bacterium
AGGGTGGTTCAAGAAACCGAGGCAGCCATAAGAAGGAAAGAAGATGAAGAAAAAAGAAAAGCCGCGGGGGGCTTGCGTTTCGCCATCATAGAAGTGTCGAGGGGTTGACTTTTCAAGGACGAATCGATATTGTGGATGGACTCCGGAGCACCCTTGCGGCGGTGGAGAGGCAGGGATGACGCTTAAAATCCTGTGGCCGGGACAGACAAAGAACCGTGAATCCCGTCGGCTTGAAGAGAGCTACCTTGAGCGGATCAACCGGTTGGCCCCTTGTCGTCTCATCGTCACCCGGGAGGCCAGGGGTCTTCCGGAGCGGTTCGCCGAACGGATCAAAACGATCGAGGCGGAGGGGCTTGAAAAACACATTAAAGATGACTATATTATCTGCCTCATAGACAAAGGACGAGAAATGAGTTCCACGGATTTCGCCCGATTCATCCAGGAGCGGGGGGAGACTTCCGGACGTCCCCTCGCTTTCGTCGCGGGCGGATTCCTGGGGTTGGCGGAACGGTTTCTGGACAGGGCCGACCTTCGACTCTCCCTGTCCCGGATGACGCTTTCCCACGAGCTGTGCCGGCTTGTTCTGCTGGAGCAGATTTATCGCTCCTTGGCCATCCTGCGAGGGCTGTCCTATGCCAAGTGAAAGGATATTCCAGTGACCAAGAAAGACCGGGAATATTACCGTAAGAAGCTGATCGAGAAGAAACAGAAGATCCTCGAACGTCTCAACGGGTATTACGAGGAGAGCAAGGACATCGAGACCGATATCGCTCAGGACCCCATCGACAAGGCCGAGATCTCTTATACAAAAGAATTCCTGCTGAGTCTGTCCGACACCGAGCGGGAGTTGCTCCTCCAGATCGACCAGACCCTCCTCCGGCTCCAGCGGGATGAATTCGGACGCTGCCAGTCCTGCCAGAAGGACATCGGCAAGAAGAGGCTGGAGGCCGTCCCCTGGTCGCCCCTCTGCATCGATTGCCAGGAGAAGGCCGAGGAAGAAGCGGGTTGACCCGTTCGCCGACGCTACCCCGCCTTTCAACACTCATAAGCCGTTTCCGGCTTATGAGTGCAGCGGCTTCGCAGTACTCAAGGAGCCGTAACAACGGCTCCTTGGGTGCCGGCATTCATGCCGGGGAGTCGAGGGGTTGACCGGTTTCTTCGCCCGTACCGCCGCGCGGGCCGGCGCGACGATCGGACTGGCCCTTTTTCCTTCCCGCTGCCGGGTTTGCCAATCCTGGCTCGAAATCCCCGGCGAACGGGTTGTCTGCGGCGCCTGCCTGACCCAATTAATCCCCGAACGTTCGCCGGCCTGCCCGTGTTGCGGGACGTTCTTCGACGGCGCCGGAGAATCCCACTACTGCGGATCCTGCCTTGAATCGCCGCCGCTGATATCCCGCCACCGGTCGTACGGCCGCTATGCGGGAGTTTTAAAAAGCCTTATTCTTCTCTATAAATTCCAACGTTATTCCGTCCTGGCCGGGATCCTGGCCGATCGGGCCCATGCCGCGTTCCGCAAGGATGAGGATCTCTGGTTGGGCGCCCAGGCCCTCGTCCCCGTCCCCCTGCATCCCAAGAGAGAACGGGAGCGGGGGTTCAACCAATCCGCGCTGCTGGCCCGGGAGCTGGCGAGAAAGTGCGGCCTGGCCACTGTCGAAAAAGCTCTGATTCGAACGAGGAGCGCGCCCCCCCAATCGACGCTCGAGGCCGCCGACCGGGCTGGGAACGTGCGGGGGGTTTTCGAGGTCAGGCGTCCGGAACGAATCCGGGGAGGCGTGATCGTTCTTGTGGATGATGTCTGTACGACAGGCGCGACGCTCAAAGAATGCGCCGCCGCCCTCCTCGGAGCGGGAGCGGGCGAAGTCCGGGCCGTCACCTTGGCCCGGGCCTGACCCGCCCGGAACACAGCCCCGATCACTTCTTTTCCGAGGGTTGAGCCTTCAGGATTTTGACTTTTTTGGGTTTGAGCTCCGGCTTCTTGCTCATCGTGATCTTGAGGACCCCGTTCTCGTGGACGGCGCTGATCTTCTCGGCATCCACATAGCCGGGGAGGGTGAAAGACCGGTAGAAAGACCCGTAGGACCGCTCGATGCGGTGATAATTCTCTTCCTTGGTCTCCTTCTCGAACTTACGCTCGCCCTTGAGGGAGAGGACGTTGTTTTCAAGGAAAATCTCGATGTCCTTCTCGTCGATTCCGGGTACTTCGGCCGTGAGCACCAGCTCGCTGTCGGATTCAAAGATATCCACGGCCGGAAGCCAGGAGCTGGAAATCATGTCCTTTTCTTCCCCTCTTTGGACGAAGGCGTCCTCGAAAAGCCTGTTCATCTTATCTCTCAGGGTTGTCATATCCCTGAAAGAGTCGAACTTGATGATCGCCATTTTTATCTCCTGTCAAATCTATGCTAATAATATAAAAGCTTAGTTGATTATTGTCAAGTAATATGCAATAATTATTATATATATTTAACAGAAAATTTACTTGCCGTGGATTAGAATCGTCATTTCTCCCTTGAACAGGTATTCCTTTGATCGTTCCAGGATTGCTTTCGCCGTTCCACGGAGGAAATCCTCATGGACTTTGGTGATTTCTCTGGCGATGACAATCTCTCTCTCCCCGAAGATCTCCTGAGCGGCCTCGAGAAAATGGCCCGCTTTTCTGGCCGGAAGGTAGAGGATCAGCGTCCCTTCTTCCTCTTGGAGAGCGCGGAGCCATTTCTTCATGGCTTCCCGCTTGGGCGGGGGGAAACCGACGAACAGGAATCGGTGGGTCGGCAGTCCCGAAGCGCAGATGGCCGCCGTCAGGGCGCAAGGGCCCGGGATGGGGACGACTCGGAATCCCCTGCGGACGGCTTCTCGGACCAAAGGGAATCCGGGGTCCGATAGGGCGGGCGTTCCGGAATCGCTGACCAACGCGACGTCCCGGCCTTCCTCGAGAGCCTGGAGTACGACCGGGACTTTCTGCCGTTCCCGGGCTTGATAATAGCTCATCAGCTTTTTCCGAATCCCGTATTTGTTCAGGATCTTGACGGTCTGCCGGGTGTCCTCACAGGCGATGAGATCGACTTCGCGGAGGACGCGAAGGGCCCGAAGGGTGATGTCCTCGAGGTTCCCTATCGGGGTCGCCGTAACAAAAAGCGTTCCCCGGGGCCGGGGGGCGGATCCGCTCGCTTCCATGGCTCAGCGGTCCCGGTCGTAGGGATAGAGGAAATCGTGGCCCACCGACCGGACGGAGATTTTGGCGATGGGCGGCAGCTTGCGCTTGAACTCGGAGCTGCGGATCAGGGAGGCGATCCGTTCGACCTTTCGCCGATCGATGCTGCGGCCCGCGATCTCCCGACGCGTCTCTCGGAGGTCGACGAGATGATAGAGGATCCGGTCGACTTCGGCGTAGGACATGCCGATCTCGTCCTCGTCCGTCTGCCCCGGCCACAACCCGGCCGTGGGTTTTTTCCTGAGAATTTTGGGCGGCAGGCCGAGGGTGCGGCCCAACTCCCGGATCTGAGTCTTATACAGGTCTCCGAGCGGGTTGATGGCGCAGGCCATGTCGCCGTGGATCGTCCCGTACCCGATCAGAAGCTCCGTCTTGTTGCTGGTCCCGATGATCAAGGCCTTTTCCCTCTCCGAATAATCGTAGAGGATGGACATCCGTTCGCGGGCCATCTTGTTGCCCTTGAGGACGAGGCGCTGGGTCGGGTGGCCGGAGAAGTAGGCGTCGACCATGGGAGCGATATCGATAACCCTCGACCGGATTCGGAAACGTTCCGCCAACTCCTTGGCGTCTCGGACATCTCTCGAGAAAGAGGTCCCGTAGGGCAGAATCAAGGCGATGACATGGGATGCTCCGAGGGCCCGGACGGCCAGGGAGGCCGAGACCGCGGAATCGAGTCCGCCCGAGAGTCCGAGAATCCCGTTCTTGAACCCGAACCTGGACAGCTCCTGCCGGATGAAGGCGGTCAACACCTTCTCCACGAAACGAGGATTAATCGTCATGGTTCTGGGCGATCCTGCGCAGCCCCTCCAGGACGACTTCGGGCCTGTCTTCTTTATGGAAATGCATCCGGCGCCGGGCGCTGCGGACAACCCCGGGTCGGATCTCCAGGATCTTGAGGTCCTCATCGAGAGAGGGGCAGCGGGCGAGCAGCACGCCGTCCGGCCCGAAGACGAACGACCCCCCCGCGAAGGCGATCCCTTCTTCGAACCCGACCCTGTTGCAATAGACGACGAAGGACGACGAGAAGAAGGATAGAGCCTCGCCCATGAGCTCCCACATCCGGCTCGAAGCGAAAGACGTTCCCTCCGTCGATCCCCGGCCGGGCGCGGCGCTTATGACGATGATCATCTCCGCCCCCCCGGCCTGGAGGAGGTAGCCGTTCCCGGCCTGAAGGAAATCCCGGCAGATCATGAGCCCGGTCCGGCCCTGGCGGGCGGCGAAGGTCCGAAGATCCTTCCCGCGCGCGAAAATTTTTCCCTCCTCGAACATGCCGTATGTCGGAAGGACGACCTTGCGGTGGATGTGAAGGATCGCACCCCGGGACAGGTAGGCGGCCGAATTGTAAAGAAGCCCCCGTTCCCGGGGCGATTCTTCGACGAACCCGACGACGATATCCAGGGACCGGCTGGCGGCCTTGAGTTTCTTGAAGACGGGGTCGGAACGGGGATCGAGGGCCGTCTCCTCGACCAGATCCCGGAGGCTGTAGCCGGTCAGGCTCAGCTCGGGGAAGACGATCAGGTCGGCTTTTTTCCGGCGGGCTTTCTCGACGGCCCGGACATGGAGTTCGAGGTTCTTCTCGATGTTCCCCAGCGCGGGCGCGATCTGGGCCAGGGCGATCTTCATGCCTTGAAATTAGCACAATTCCCGCGGCTTTTCAACGAAACCGGACCAGCGCCTTCTCTTGCATATTTCTTCCGGATGAGCTATAAGAAAATCGCTCATGAATCATATAGCTTTTTTCTTGAGAGACGTTTTTCTCAACAAGAAAACGGGACGACTCGACTTCAAGTTCGGGGAGATCCAGAAATATCTCTTCTTCCAGAATGGAAACCTCATCTTCGCCCGGACCAACGTCCCCTCGGAGAAGATCGGCGAAGTCATGCTCCGCCTGGGGTTTATCTCCCAGGAGGTTCACTCCAAGATCGAGCAGTACATCGAGCCCCGCCAGAGCATCGGTAAAGTCCTGGTCGGCCTGGGCATCATCACGGACCAGGACCTTCAGGAGGGACTCTCGGCTCAGATGAAAGAGATCACGCTCAGCCTTTTCTCCTACTTCGAGGGGGAAATCGGGTTCCAGGAGCAAGAGCGGTTCATCGACCAGTCCATCCAGTCCCGGATCGGCATACCCTTCCTGATCGAGGAAGGAATCCGCAGCATGCGGTTCCATCCCGAGCTGAAGAAAGCTCTCGAAGCCCGCGTCCCCGTTTTCCAGGCGAGGGTTCACCAGCATCTTTTATCCGAAGAGGAAAAAAAGCTTCTCGGCCACATCAATGGGAAGCTGGACGGCTCCAGCCTGGCCGCCTTGTCGGGAATGAGCCCGGAGGAGTTCTGGAAGAGCCTCTATCTTCTCTACGGCTTGGGTATCATCGATTTCCAGGCGGCGGCGCCGGCCTTCGCCCAGGAAGCGGCCGGGGAAGCTGTCGGGGAATCCTTTCAGGCTCAGCTCTGGGAGATTCTGGCCTGGAAAGACCGTTTAGCGACCCAGAATTATTACCAGTTCTTCCGGGTTTCCAAGGACGCCCCGGAGGAGGAGATCAAGAAGTCGTATTTCCAGCTGGCCAGGAAATGTCACCCCGACCGTTTCGGCCGCAACCTGTCCTCGGACATTAAAACCCAGGTCGACGACGTCTTCGACCTCGTGACCAAGGCTTATCGAACCCTGGTCGACCGCGCGGCCAGGTCCGATTACGACCAAAAGATCAGCGCGGGTCCCCAGGAGGATTCGGCCAACCAGTCCAAGAAGGCAGACATCAAGTTCCGCCAGGGCAAGACGCTGTTCAACCAAGGCCGCTTCGAGGAGGCCGTCGTCCTGCTGGAGCAAGCCGTTCGACTCGGCGGGAATAAAGGCGACTACTATCTCCTGCTGGGGATGGCCGAGTCCAAGGTCCCCACCTTCCGAAAAAAAGCCGAACAGGATTTCGTCAAGGCCATCGAGATGGAACCCTGGAACCCGGAAGGATTGGTCGCCCTGGGGATGCTCTACAAGACCGAGGGGCTTTTGACCAAGGCCCGCCGCCAATTCGAACGGGCTGTCCAGATCGACCCCGAGCACGAAATCGCCCTCCGAGAGCTCGACCTCGGGCCAAGCGGCAAGAAAAAAAGCTTCTTTTCCTTTTCCCTGTTCGGTTCCAAGAAGAAGTGAAGGGCTTTCAGCCCGCCTTGACGAGGGCCAGGAATTCTTTCTCGCCGAGCGTCCGGATCCCCAGCTTCCGAGCG
>JALHUR010000217.1 GCA_022867325.1 Candidatus Aminicenantota bacterium
GAAGAAGGCCGTATGAGAGACCGAGCGGGCATGGACCGATTTGGGGACACGTAGCCGATTCAAGAAAATCGGTACATGTCCCCAAATCGGGAGCGAGGTCTCGAATCGAGTGAAGCTTTCCTCGCCGGGGAAAGCGAACGTGCCTTCGAGTCGACTATCCTGAGCCCTATTTCTTTTCGAGCGACTCAACCAGAGCCTTGAGCTTGTCCTGACCGGGGCCGATCTCGAGCGATTTCTTCCAAGCGGCCAGAGCTTCGTCCTTCTCCCCGAGCTGGAAATGACAGGTCCCGATGAAGTTCAGGATCTCGACGCTCGTCCCGGCCCGGTTCAGATAATCCCGATAGAAAGATATCGCCTCCCGGTATTGGCCCAGGGCGTGGCAGGAACGTCCGAGCCAGGCGGAAACGTCCGGCGCGATGTTCTCCCGCCCCGCCAGAGGCTGCAGCGCGTCTTTTGCCTTTTGGTATTGCCCGGACAGGAACAGGCTCTGGGCGTATCCCAATGCGAACCTGTCGCTCTCGGGATTCCTCTCGTAAGCCCGGCTCAGCAGGCCGCCGGCTTCGGCGAGCTTCCCCAGGCTCAGCCATTGGAGGCCCAGGGCATAATCCCATTCCTCGGGATGGCCGGCGGCCATGACCTTGGCCATGATCCGGGGCCGCTGCAGGCTCTTGGCCGGACTGATCTCGAAAACCCCGGTCCGGCCGGCCCGCTCAACTTCGGCCGAATCCAACAGCGATACCTTGAGCTCGTAGTAGCCGGGCGCGAATCCGGCCAGGGACTGCTCCGCGAAAAATGTATCGGGGAAGCCCGGGACAGAGCCGGCCAGGGCCTGAGTTTGGGTCAGGACGACGTTCCCTTCCTTGAGATAGACATAGCGGATCCGGCCGCCGGCCGTCCATTCCCCGGGAAGTCCGAAGACCTGGAAGGCGACGACGAGCTTGTCGGAAGTAACGAACGATTTTCGGGCGTCGCCGAGAAGCTGCCGGCCGGCGATCCGGAAGGGGACGATCTCATCCGTCCCGCCCGGCGCGCTCTCTGCCCCGTATCCCAGGAACAGGCCTCCCATGGCCGGGCCGGCCTGGGCCTCGGGGAGGTCGAGCTCGACCGCGAATGAGCCGAATTCCTTTGAGACCGTGTTCTTGAGGAGAAGGTCGAACCCGTAGCGGCCCGGGACGCAGGGAAAGACGTCCTGGAATTCGAGCGAGGTGGACCGGATCTCATTGAGACCGGCCTGGTCGAGGTCGATCGGGAAGGTTTTTTCGAACTGGTAGACGGTCCGGCCTTGTTTGTCCGTGACCCGGCCGTTGAGCTCGAAGCCGGCCGAGTTCCGGCCCCCGTAGGAAGCCAGCGTCAGGCGCCCCGGCTCGACCGAATAGTGGACGAGGAAAGGTCCGTCGCCGCTCCGGGACACCAGAACAAACGCGCTGGACCCGATATAATTGGCCGTGTACTCGACCTCGACCACGTCCTTGTAGCGGAGGAGGGCGTCGGCGTAGGCGTCCTTGACCTTCTTCCGGGGCGAGGCGAAGATGTTCGCCATCAGCGTCTCCGATGCCAGCGAGGACCCTCCGAGCGGCATGTGTTCGCTCGGGATCAAAGACAGGGTTTGATGGGCCAGGTTGGGCTCGAGCTTGCGGAGCTCCTGGTAAGCCTGGTCGTCACGGGAGTCCCACATCGCCGTCGAGATCAAGCTCCGGGGTCCGTCCTGGGCGGGGGAATAGAGGACGTAATCGCCGACGCCGTTGCGCCTGAAAAAGATGACGTTGAAGGCCGGCGGAAGGCCCGAGGCCTCGTCTTCCTGGTAAAACCAGATTTCGGTCGGGTAGACGTTGTTGACGTTGTCGTACGTCTCGATGTTCTTGGGAGGCCCGAGAATGATATGGATCCGGCCCCGGTCGGTCTTCCAGCCGGGCAGGGGCGAACCGCGGCCGAATGTCCGATTGGCGTACTGAAATCGGCGGGCATGCTCCTCCCTGAACTCGTTGCGCGGGGTGCCGGGCGTCGGGTCCCGCTGATTCCAGAAAGCCTTGATGAAGATGTCCCGCTCCTTGTCCGACCGGAGCTGGAGGAAAACGTCCCTTTCCTTGGCCGTGAGGATGAAGGCGACCTCCTCGTCGAGCCATGTCCGGAACCTGTCGGGCAGGGGTCCGGCCTGGCCGTCCCGGCTGGGGACGGGAACGACGGTCAGGGCTAGAACGCATGCGGCCGCAAGTGTCTTGATCATGATGGGCCTCAAAGTTTACTTTATCCCAAACGCCGGACTTCGACAACGCGATTCCGTTCCCCTCCACCCTGGCTGGACCGGGACAGGCGCGGCGACTGGTGCGACACCGTTCCTCTCCTTTCGGGGTCGGAACGGAGCCTGTCCCAGTCGCACCTCTCCGCTGCTTTTTCAAGAACAGGAGAGGTGCGACTAGGACAGGAAGCCCGGAGGGCCGAAGCCCTCCGGGCTGACTCTGTGCTTCGAGTCGAGCTGCTTCTAGAACCGGTACAGGAAACTGAAACGGAAGGACCGGGGATCCACGATGACCCCGACCTTGCCGAACTCCCACTGGTTGTCGATCGAGGTCGGCGTGTTCGCGTTGAAGACGTTGAAGATGTCGAGGACGATCGAGAGGGTGCCGAGGTTGGAGAGCCGGAAGGTTTTTTCGGTGCGGAAGTCGAGCAGAGCCTGAGTCGGGAGGTGGTTGGGGTTCTTGGGATCGCCGGCAACGATCGAACCGACGCCGCCGCTGAGGACGCCGCCCGTGGGATTGGCCCACTCGGAGTGGACCGGGATCTCTTCGAGTATCCAGATGGGACGGCCGGTGTGGAGCCGGAAGCGGGCGCCGAGGTCGAGCTCGATGTAGGGAATCGTGTAGGAGCCGGACAGCTTGAATTCGAACTTGGGCACGAAGGGGAGCGGCCCTTCCAGGTTGTTGATCGTGTAGTTCAGGGAGCCCATCCAGGTGTTATCGGTGAACATCGGGCCTTCGGCGTTCATGCTGTTGCCGAAGATCCGGTTGGCCATGCCCTCCGACTTGGAATAGAGCACGGAGCCCAGCATCTGCCAGCGGTTGGAATACCTCTTGTTGAAGACGAGCTGGAAGCCCATGTAATCCCGCTTGGGCTTGACCCCGTCGTACTCGCCCATGTTGACGACCCGGTAGGTCGAGTTCTCGCCGATCCAGCGGACGTCTCCGCCGTCGATGGCGCCGTCGTTGTTGTAGTCCCTCCACTTGATGCTGTAGAGCTGGACGGTTTGACCCGCGGACGTCGTGAACGGGATGCGGTCGTATTCCCATTCCTGCCCGGTCGCTCTATTGATCGGGACGTGGGCGAAGATGTTGCCGGCGTGCTTGAAGATGTAGGTGGCGCTGACCGAGAAGTCTTTGAGGACTTCCCGTTCCAGGTTCAGGGTGATCTGGTCGGTGAACTGGTCCTTGAGGCCGGGGTCGACGTTGAGCGTCCAGGAGAAACGGTCGGCCGGCGCGTAGTTAATGACATCATAGGGCGTCATCCCATAGATATGCCGGGCCGCGTTCCGGGTCTCGACCGTGGAAATCTGGCCGTCGCCGTCGGCATCGGCGATGTCCCAGGGAACCCTGAACATCTGCATCTGCCGGGTGACCAGCGGGCAGTCAGGGCCGTAGCGGCGCAGGTACTCGACCGTCAGCGGCAGGAAGTAGCGGCCATAGCTGGCCCGGGCGACCGTTTTTCCGTCCTTGGTCAGGCTGTAGGTCAGCCCGATCCGCGGGGAGAACGTCTTGAAGTCGAAGATGTTGTCGGTCCCCTTCCGCTTGCGGAGGACGGTCGGGTTGCCGATGTCGGTCGGCTTGGTCAGGGGTTCGTAGATCTCGCCTTCGCCGTACTTCGTCGTCATCCGGTCGTAGCGGAGGCCGAAGTTGACCGTCAGCCGTTTCGTCGGGGACCACTGGTCGTCTAAGAAGACGCCCAAGGAGTCGGCCGTGCCGACGGTCATGAAGGGATTGATCTGCTCCTTGAGGTTGTAGAAGATGAGCCCGGTGTCCCCGTACCAGCTCTGCATGTAGTGAACGTTCTGCGTCCAGCGGTAGGGATAGAGGAAGTTGGCGTAGTTCTGGAAGTAACCGCCCAACGAGTTGCTGCGGCCCCTGGTGAACTGGACGCCGAACTTGATGTCGTGCTCGCCCAGGAAATCCTCGGCGTAGTGGGAGACGTCGGCTTGGATCGTTTGCCGGCTCGAGTGCCAACCCTCGATGTAGGGGAAGGCGCCGTTGATCCCGTAGCTGGCCCATTTCCACCAATTGATGTAATTGGGATGGTCGGGCGCGTCACTGGGGACGTGGGGCGTGTCGTTGGTCCAGAACCCCAAATATTTGGCCGTCAGGATCGTTGTGCTGCTGGGAAGCCACTGCCACTGGGCCGAAACCGTATTGTTTTTGCCGGCGACGCCGTAGGTCGCGGTCGTGTCCCACTGCGGCTGGCTTCCCCAGCTCCCGCCGGTGTAATCGTTGCTCTCGAAGTGGTAGGAAGCCCAGGACCGGTGTTTGGTGAAGGGCTCGGCCGAGATCTTGAGGTCCGCGTAGCGGCCCCAGGATTCGCTGAGAAGGTCCCAGCGGGGCCGCTTGCCGGCGCTGTAGATGTAATCGAACCCGCCGTAGAACCAGACCCGGTCCTTGAGGATCGGGCCGCCGATCGTGAAGTTCCCCTCCCAGTTCTTTTCGGGCGGGCCGCCGTAGAGGGTATCGTTGGGATCGACGTACAGCCAGTCCGTCCCGTACTTCTGGGTCGCGGCCGGCTGGTTGCTTCTCCGCCACTTGACCGGCTCGACGTAGAAGGCGGCCGTGCCGTGGAAGGAGTTGCTTCCCGACTTGGTCAGGACGTCGACCGCGGCGCCCGAGTAGGACCCGTACTCGGCCTTGGAGCCCAGGGCCACGACCCGGACCTCCTCGATGGCGTTATAGTTGACCCGGACCAGGGTCCCGAAGGACGCCCCGCGCGGGTTGGTGGCATTGACGCCGTTGACGAGAAAGACATTTTCGTTCGACGCGCCGCCGTAGGCGGTCGGGCTGGGCAGCCAGCCGCCCGAGCTCCCGTGGTCGAACATGCCGGGCGTCGCCAGGGCAAGGTCATAGAAGGCGTCCCGGCTCGTCGGCAGCTTCGCGAGCATCTGCGACTCGATCTTGGCGTCGATCGTCGAGGTCTTGGCGTCGACGATCGGCGAGGCGGCCGTGACCGTAATGCTCTCCTCGATGCTTCCCATCTGGAGAGCCAGGTCGACGACGAGGCTGCTCCCGGCAGAAATCTTGATGTTCTCCTGGATGATCGTCTTGAAATTCGCCAGGGACGCGGTGATTTTGTAGGTCCCGACGGGTAGACTTAGGAAGACATAGGTCCCTTTGGCGGATGTAACGGCCGCGCGCTTCCCCGAGATGAGGGCCGGGCCGCTGATCTCCACGCCGACGCCGGGGAGGGCTTCTCCCCCGTCGTCGACGATCGTGCCCGATATTTTCCCTACGAGGATGGACTGGCCGCGCGCCAAGGCGACGGTTCCGACGATCATCAGGACGGCCAGGATGCAGGTCATCCAAAGCTGTCTTTGGCTCTTATGCATTCTTTTCTCCTGATTCAATCCTCCGACCCCAAACCCTATTTCCTCCGGACCCGCCGGAAGAAACGCTTCAGCTTTTCGGTGTGTTCCTCATCCGCTCAGATTTTCACCTCCTTCCGGACGTGAGCCTTAGCCCGCTTCCCCGAATGTCCGTGGACGACTGTCAGCGCCCTGTCTTTCAAGCGGCACCTCACGGCAATCGAAGTTCGTTATTCAGGAGCAAGGCGGCGGCGCCCAGGATGACGATATCGGGCCCCAGCCCGGTGATCTCAACGGTCGTTTCATCGGCCAGCGCCGACAGGGACCGCCGCTTGATCTCCTGCCGGACCGGCCCCAGCAGCTCCTGGCCGAGACAGGCCACGCTGCCGGCGATCACGATTCGATGAACGTTCAGAATGCCGACCAGGCTGGCCAGGGCCATGCCCAGGAAACGTCCGGCCTCGGCGATAAGCTTCTTGAGCCCCTCGTCGCCGGCCGCCAGCGCTTGGGAGACGACATCCATGTTGATGTCTTCGAACGAAGGGGCAAGCCTGTGGAGCACGGAGTTGAGGTCGCTTTGGGCGATCTTTTGGGCGGACCGGACGATGGCTTCGCTGCCGGTCACGGTCTCCAGGCAGCCGAAGTGCCCGCAACGGCAGCGCTCGCCGTCTTCGACAATGACCACATGACCGAGCTCCCCGGCGCCGAACTTATCCCCATAGTAAAGCTGGCGGTTGAGGACGATGCCCGCTCCGATGCCGCGGCTCATCTTGATGACGACCAGATTGGGAGAGCTCCCGTTGCCCCCGAAGGTAAACTCGGCCAGAGCGGCCACTTGGCTGTCGTTGGCGATATGGACGGGAACGTTGTACCGTTTGTTGAGCAGCTCTCCCAAA
>JALHUR010000218.1 GCA_022867325.1 Candidatus Aminicenantota bacterium
ATCGGGGAGGCGGCCCGGAGGATCTTGGCCGGCCTTTCCGACGCGCGGCTGGAACGCCTCTTCGACCTTGCCCGAAACGACGGGATGATCCCGATCGTGCGCGAAAAGGGGAATTTCGACTGGCACAGCGATCTCATTCTATCTTTGGTCAAAAGGCTGCCCCTCTCGCTCCTCGGCCAATGGATCAGGCGGAGGCCCCAGAGCTTGGAACTCAACTGAGCGCTTCGGCATCGTAAGCGCATTTCCCGCAATATTCGATCAGGATTAGGGAATGAAAAACATCAAGGATATCCGATGGAGCGCCGCCTGGCCTTGGCTGCTGTTGGTTGCCGCGGCTTACTTCCTGGCTAAAAAGATCGCCGGATGAGATCTTTGAAGCGGGCCGTCCTCGTCCTGTGCCTTCTGGCCTGGACTTTGCCTATTTTCGGGCAGGACCACCGCGCCTTCCAGGACGAGTTGGCCGGGATCCGAGAACGGGCCCGATGGAGGCTGGGGCCGCTCCTGATCTTTCCGGCACTGCAGATACAGGACGTCGGCTATGACGATAATGTCTATATGGAGAGTCCGCAAGAAGGTCCTGTCAGCGATTACCGCGCAACATTATCCCCCCAAATCAAGTTCAACGTCGTGTTGGGGGGATCGCTGCTGTTATCGTTCCTGGAAAATCCCGAATACTTGTACTATAACCGGGAAAAAAGCCGCAGGGCTTTCGGGAACAGCATCACTCCCGGCTTCCGGGTTCTTCTGCTGAGACGGTTCGTTCTGTCCGGAAACTACGATTACCAAAAGCATTTCCGCAGTCTGTCCCGCGAGGTCGATCTCCTGACCGAGAACATCTCCCAAGGCTATCATGGGGAGATATTTTTCGAAACGCCCCGCATGACGTCGCTGGGGATTTCGGCCGACATTCGACAATACGCCCACGAAAACCTCGATCTGCAGGGCTCCTCGAACGGCCTGGCCAAGGAACTCAACCGGGAGGAAAGGAGCGCTCACGCCGAGCTCTACTATAGTCTTTCGCCCGTGAGGGTCTTTTTCTTGAAGGCCGGCTATACGGAATACCGTTTCAAATCAGCTGTAGCCTCCTGGCGCGATTCTTATTCGTGGCAGGCGAGCGGCGGTATCCGGTTTTCGCCGGCCGGCCGCATCCAGGGACTGCTTTCGCTCGGCTACAAGGAGCTTCATCCCAGAAAAAGCGTGAAGCGTTCGTTCTCCGGGATTTTCGGCAACACCGAATTGAACATGCGCCTTGGACGAATCACCCTGAGGGGGCAGTATTCGCGGGATCCCGTGTTTTCCTACTGGAGCGATATTTTCTTCTTCGTGGACCACAGATACGGAGGGGGCTTGTCCTTCTATTTATCGCAATTTTTAAGGCTCGATTACAGTTTTAACCAGAGCCGGATGAATTATCCCAATCCCGTCCCATATCGGGATTCAAGCGGTGTCAGAGATATTAGGAGAAACGACAGGGGGAATCTGCATTCCGCCGGCCTGATGTTCAGGCTGTTCCGGACGACCGGTCTCGGGATTTCCGCAAACTACGTCGATAGGAGCTCGAGCTATCCCGGCCTCGGCTATAAGCGACTGTTCATCGGCGGCTCCCTCAGCTACGAATTCTGATATGATATACGGAGTAAGATCATGAAAAAAATAAGCGCGATCCTGATAGGAGGGGCCGTTCTGGCCGCCGGTTTTATCCCGCTGCGAGCCCAGGAGCCTGCCCAGGACCAGACTCAGACTCAGTACATCGTCGAGTACAAGATCGGGCCCAAGGATTTACTCGAAATCAGCGTCTTCGGGCTCAACGAGCTCAACCAGACCGTCCGCGTCTCCGAGGACGGGAAGATCACGCTCCCCCTGGTGGGCGAGGTCGCCGTGGACGGACTGACCAAGTCCGAGCTCGAGAAGAATCTGACGACGCTCCTCGAGGCGAAGTACCTCCAGAACCCCCAGATCACGATCTTCATCAAGGAGTACCAGAGCAAGCGGGTCTCGGTCATGGGCGCCGTCGGCAAACCGGGGGACTACGAGCTTCTCGGTCGCCAGACGCTCCTTCAGATCCTGTCCCAGGCGGGCGGATTGACCAGGGACGCCGCGAAGGAGATCATCGTCATGCGCCGGCTTCAGGACGGGTCTAGCGTCTCGCACCACATATCGATCGACGATCTCATTCTGCGCGGCGACCCCAAGTTTAATATCCTGATCGAGCCCAACGATATCATCAACGTCCCGGTCGATATGACCGTCGTCATTTATTTGTTCGGCCAGGTCAAGAGCCCCGGCGCCTTCCAGGTCAAAAAATCGAATATGCCGACCCTTCTCCAAGCTATCGCCCAGGCCGGCGGGTTCACTGACCGGGCCGCCAAAGGATCGGTCCTCATCAAGCGCAAGGACGCGGCCGGGAAGGAGCGGGAGATCAAGGTCAACACCAAGGACATCCTCAAGGGCAAGAAGAAGGACATCCAACTCGAGGAGAACGACACGGTTTACGTGCCCGAGAGCTTCTTTTAATCCGAAGCGGCCGAGCCGAGGGGAAACGCCATGAACACCAACCCGGAACGGAAAGAAATCGACCTTCTCGAATACTGGAGAATCGTCCTCAAGCGGAAGTGGATCCTGCTGACCTTTTGCGCCCTGCTCCTCGTTTTCGTCGGGATCTTTTCCTTCACGGCTACGCCGCTCTACCAGGCGACGGCCAGCATCATGATCGAGGAGCCGAATTCAGGGGCCTTCAACATCCAGGAAGTCCTGGGGGGCGGCTACCAGTACGACTATATGGGGACCTATTTCAATACCCAGCTCCGGCTCCTCCAGAGCCGGTCGCTGGCCGAGCGGGTCGCCAAGAAGATGAACCTGGCCGCCCGGTCCGAGCTCCAAATGCGGGGAGCGCCCAGGCCGAACCTTCTGAGCTATGTCAAGCGGGTTTTGAGTTTAAGCTGGCTCATTCCCCGCAAGAAGGCCCCGGACGAGGGCGGCGGCGGGGGGGAATCGACTACGGCCAAGCCCCTCCCCAACGTCAACGCTCTTTATGCCTTTACGGTCCTGGGCGGTCTCGGCATCGCCCCAGTGCCGGAAACGCGGCTCGTCCAGGTCAGCTACAGCTCCCCTTATCCCGTTCTGGCCGCCGACATCGTCAACAATCTCATCGAGGAGTTCATCGATTTCTCGGTCGAGACGCGCTACGAGGCGACCCAACAGGCCTCCGAGTTTCTGAGCAACGAGATCGCCAAGCTCCGGGACGACCTGGCGGCCAAGGAGAGGGAGCTCCAGCGCTACGGCGAGGAGAAGAAGCTTCTCTTCCTCAGCGACAAGGAGAGTTCGGTCGTCTCCAAGTACTCGGAGGTCAACTCGGCCTACACGTCGGCCCAGATCGACCGGGTCAACAAGGAGGCCATCTGGCGCGGGCTCAAGGACCTCAAGATCGACGCCCTCCCGCCCTCGATCAATAATCCGGTCATCCAGAGCCTCAAGACGGCCTACATGCAAGTCAGGAGCGAGTACGATGAGAAGAGCAAAGTCTTCAAGCCCGACTACCCTGTCATGATCCAGCTCAGAGCCCGCCTCGACAGCTCCCGGGCCAACCTCGAGGCCGAGATCGGCAAAGCCGTCGAAGCCGCCGAGTCGGATTACCGGGCCGCCCTCAAGTCCGAGCAGTCCCTCCAGAATCTGCTCGAGATCCAGCGGACCGACGTCGTCAAAATGAACAATAACGCTATCCTTTACAACAACCTCCGGGTCGATGTCGACAACAAACGGATCCTGCTCAACTCGCTCGTCGCCAAGCAGAATGAAACCCTGGTCTCGGCCCGGCTGGGGGGCCTCCGGACCTCGAGCACCAAGATCATCGACCGTGCCCTCGTGCCGGGCGGCCCGTACTCCCCCAATACGCGGCGCAGCTTGATGATGGCGCTCCTGCTCGGCGTCATCGGCGGGCTGGGGCTCATCTTCCTGGTCGAGTTCCTCGACAACACGGTCAAGGGGCCGGAGGACGTCGAGAAGCTGGTCGGGCTCCCCTCGCTGGGAGTCATTCCATTCCTGTCGCCCGACGCGACCAAGAAGAGGTACGAGTCGGGAAATTACGGCTACGGGAGAAGCTACGGAAACAGCTACGGAAGCAGCTACGGAAGCGACGAGTCGGGCAAGAGCGACCAGCCGCCCCCCGAGCAGCGGCAGATCGAGCTCATCAACCATCTTTACCCCAAGTTCTCGATCTCCGAGGACTACCGGACGATCCGGACCTCGATCCTCTTCTCCCACGCCGACACGGCCCCCAAGGTCATCAGCTTCACGAGCTCGATGCCCCAGGAGGGGAAGACGGCCACGGTCGCCAACCTGGCTGTCTCGTTCGCCCAGCTCGAGGGCCGGGTCCTCGTCATCGACGGCGACCTCCGCAAGCCGCGGATGCACAAGGTCTTCAGGTCCCGCAACACGGTCGGCCTGGCCGGGTTTCTGACCGGAAAAATCTCGCTCGAGGAAATCGTCCAGAAAACCTCGATCGACCGCGTCTGGCTCATTCCCAGCGGCCCCCATCCGCCCAACCCGGCCGAGCTTCTCAACTCAAAGCGGATGCGCGAGCTGGTCAATGTCGTCCGGGACAGCTTCGATGTCGTCCTCATCGACGCGCCGCCCGCCCTGGCCGTCATCGGCCCGGTCATCATCAGCTCCCTCTCGGACATAACGGTCTTCATCATCCGGGCCGGCAAGACGACCCGTAAGGCGCTGGTCAAGGCCGTGGGAGAGGTCCGCAAATCTAAGGCGGATATCGTCGGCGTCATCTTCAACGAAGTCAAGACCGGCGGCGAGGGCCGGGGCGCCCCTTACTATCATTACTATCAGTACGAGTACTACACGGACGAATCCGAATCCGCTCGGGATCGGGAGGGGGGCGAAGGCCGCGCGGCCGCGTCCGCGAACTCCAAACGATCCTGATCGGATAGCGCCGGGACAATGATCGACCTCCACTGCCACATCCTGCCGGGCCTGGACGACGGCGCTGTAGACATGGCCGAGTCCGTCGAGATGGCCCGGATCGCCAGCGAGGACGGCGTCCGGACCGTCGTCGCGACCCCCCACGTCTTCAGGGACGGGCCGGATTCCCAGGTCCTGAGCCTGATAGCCGGGAAGAGGGACGAGTTGGCCGAAGCCTTGGCCCGGGAAAAGATCGACCTCGAGGTCCGCTGCGGGGCCGAGGTGTATTTCTCCCACGAGTTCCTCGACGAAGTCCGCGGGAAGCGGAATCGGCTTGTCGTCAACGGCTCGGCCTACCTATTCGTCGAGTTCCCGTCCGATCATGTCTATGCCGGGGCCCGGGACATTTTCTTCAACCTCCTCAACGAAGGGCTTATCCCGATCATCGCCCATCCCGAGCGGAATACGAGCTTCCAGAAGGAGCCGTCCCTTCTGTTCGAGCTCGTCCGGATGGGCGCCTTGGCCCAGGCCAACAGCCGGAGTTTTTTGGGCGGGTACGGCAGCCGGGTCCGGGAGACGGCCGAATCGTTCCTGAGGCTCAACCTCGTCCAGCTCATCGCCAGCGACGGGCACAGCCCCCGGAACCGGACGCCGCGTCTGAAGGCGGCCGTTGCCGAGGTCGCCAAGATCGTGGGAGAACGAGCGGCCGTCGCCATGGTGACCGTGAACCCGGAGGCCGTCATCAAGGATGGGGAGCCTCCCTACCGTCCCGATCCGATCGATCCCTCGACCTCCAAAAAATCGCTGAAGATTTCGGTCCCCTCAATATTCAAGTTAAAAAATAGGCGATGATGCTGTATGATAGCGCCGAGCTGAGGAAACGCCCGTGGTGATAGAAGCCCAGTCGACCGTCCCGTCCGGCAGGGACATCTTTCTGCGGCGCGTCATCGAGTACGGCCTGCTGGCCCTCATCGTCCTGAGCCCCCTCCCGGCCGCATCGGTCTACGAGTGGTCCATCCTGGCCATCCAGATTATTGCGCTGGTCCTGACGGCCGCCTTCCTCCTGCTCGACACGAAACCGGCCGTCAACGAAACCATGATCTCGGCCCTGAAATGGCCGTCGCGGCTCCTCAAGGCCTTCGGCGCGTTCCTTCTCATCCAAGTCATCCCTTGGCCGGGATTCCTTGTTTCGGCCCTTTCCCCCGGCGCCGCTGCCTTCCGCCGGGATTTCCACCCGCTATTTCCGTCGAGCGACTTCATGAGCTTCTCGCTCATTCCGGCCCGGACCCTCCAGGCCGGGCTTGAGCTGCTGCCTTACATTCTGATCGGCTTTCTCATTATCCGGACCATCCATCGCCGGCAGCAGATCCGGCGGATCCTGATCGTCCTCGTCGCCATGGGATTTTTTGAGGCTTTCTACGGCCTGTTCGAACTGGCCCGGTCCACCCCCCGGGTCCTGTTCTACAAGAAGATCTACAGCCTCGATTCCCTGACGGGCACCTTCATCAACCGGAACCACCTGTCCGGCTATCTCGAGATGATCCTGCCCTTGGCCATCGGGCTCGTCCTGGCCCGGATCGACTTCTTCGCCGTGGCCGGGAAAGGCTGGAGGGACAAGCTCGTCCAGTTCGCGGGCAAGGGCGCCTCCCAGAACGTCCTGATGACCCTGGCCGCCGTCGTCATGGGGCTGGGCATCGTCCTGTCCCGGTCCCGGTCGGGCGCCTTCGCCCTCGTGTTCGGCTTCATCCTGTTTTTCGGCCTGACCGCGCTCTACTTTGGGAAGCTGCGGGCGCGCCAGATCTGGATGAGGAACTTCCTGACCGTGACGTTCTGGATTGTCATCGTCCTGTCCCTTTATGTCGGGATCGGCGCGACCATCCAGCGTTTCGGCGCGGACAACCTCCTCCAGGGCGGCCGGCCCGTTTACTGGAAGAACGTATTGGGAATAATCGGGAACTTCCCGCTCCTGGGGACCGGCCTGGGGACGTTCGGCTATGTCTATCCGGCCTTCGAGACGGCAGGCGGCGGCGAGGGGGTCCTCCTCCACGCTCACAACGATTATCTGGAATTTTTCTCCGAGCTGGGATTGGCCGGCACGATTCTCTTGGCCGGAGCGGTCTTTCTCCTCATTTTCAAGGCTTTCATGATGTGGAAGACGCGCGTCAACCCCGAGATGAAGAGCCTGGCCCTGGGCGGGCTCGTCTCCCTGTTCCTGATCCTGTTTCACAGCCTGACCGATTTCAACCTTCAGATTCAGGCCAACCGTCTGGTGTTCGCGGTCGTCTTGGCCTTGACTATCGTCACGGCTTACCATGGGAGGACGCCGGGGCGCGTCGCCCAGCTCCGCAGGTTGTCGCGATGAAAGCTTTCAGACGATTTTTATTCATCGTCGGCCTCCTCCTCGTCGCGGCCGTCGATATCGCGATCTACTGGAACTTCCATCTCTATCGGAATGCTGTCCGCAGCCAGGCCTTGAACGCCGATAAAATCGCCGAGCTGGAACGCGCGGACAGGATCATTCCCTTCAACGAGCTTGTCCGGTTCGAGTTGGGACAAGCCCGGTTCGGTCTGGCCATGGACGAACTGGAGAACGCCGAGGTCCGGGACGCGGCCCTAGACGCCGGGCTGCGCGACTTCGCCTCCTCGCTCCGGCTGAACCCGGCCTCGGCCCGCGTCCAGTTCCAGTATGCCCAGGCCCTTCTCTACCAAAGCTATTTCGCGCCCTCCGCTAAAATCCGCGTTTACGAGGAATACAAGAAGGCCGCGCGTCTGACCGGACACCGGGCGCCAATCTACTTCGAGGTCGGCAAGATCCTTTTTTCCCAGTGGGCGGACCTCGACGAGGCGGACCGGACTTTCACGCTCGATCTGCTCAAAACCGTCCTTGAACAGCCGGAGAAAACCAAGCTCGCGACGATCTTCCAGATCTGGGACCTTTCGGTCCGGGATTACGGCGTCATGGAGAAGATCCTTCCCGCGAACGTCGATACCTGCCGGCAGTACGCCCAGTTCCTGGGCGAGAAGGGATTGGCCCTGGAGGAACGGCATCGTATCCTGGCCAAGACCGAAGGGCTGGATTTCGAAAAGGCCAAACGGGAGGCCGAACTCGGCAACCGGGCGTTCCAGTTTTTTCAGTTCGGCGACGCGTTCAATCGTTTCCAGTCGTGCTTGGGCATCCTCAAAGGGATTCTTTTTTACCAGGACCTGGTCGAAGAGAGGACCGTCGATCCGGCCGAGTATCAGAATCAACTCAAGGCGACTTATCTCACCATGGCCAAGTGCCGCCTGGAGGGGGGGAGGCCGTTCGAGGACGTGCTGCCCTTCCTGCGGAGCTACATCGAGCTCGAAGACCAAGTCGCGGCGCTGGGCGACCTGGAGGCATTTCTGAAGGAGAGGGGCATTATCGGGGACAGCCTCGCGGCCGGCTCCAAGGACAACAAACTGTCCGCCTTTCCTATCCTGCTCGCCTTCAAGCAGAGCCGCTTCCGGGACGTCATCCAGGTCGGAGTGGAAATGCAGCGGGGCGTCATGGTCGTTCCCGATGCGTCCCGGGCGGACTACGCGATGATCCTCGAGCTCGTGGCCGATTCCTACCAGAAGCTCGACTTTATCTACGAGTCCAACGAATATTACGCCAAAGCCCTGGACCAGGAGCCGGACGACTTAGCGGCGATTTTGAAGCTGCGCAAGAATCGGGAAAGGCTCAACGAGGAGGCGGCCGTCCGCGAACTCGACTCCAGGATCGCGGGACTCCTGACCCCGGGCGAGACGGCCCCCAACGAGCGCCCCGCGGACAAGGGGAGGTCGTTCGTTAAGATGATGAAGCTCGACGGTTCGAAGCTGACGCTGGATATCGCCGTCAGAAGCATCAAAGACGGCCAAATCCCGCTCCTGGCGGTTGTCTGGAACGACCGGGTCGTCTGGGAGGGTTTCGTCCAGGCGGGGACCGTCAGGATCGAAGTTTCATCCAAACTCGACATGAACAATTTGACACTAATCCCGGTCAACGTCCCGGTTTCCATTTCAATAATTTCTTGGGAACTCAGGAAAAAAACTTAAAAAAATGAAAAAAAACCCACAAAAAGATTGACAGGGGGTCAAAAATAGCGGAAAATAGGCTTTCTTTTTTATACCGTGATAAAAAAAAGCTTGACAACAGGGAGAAAAGGTGGTAGATTTGATTTGACTCTCGAAGGAGGATTTTGTGTTTGAGGCGCGATTGAATGGACGAATAGTTTTATGTATTTTTACGGCGCTGCTGTTTTGCGCGCTTCATCCTGCTTTACAGGCTTCGGAAGCGGCCGCATCCACGGGAAGCTTGATCGGCTTCATCTACGGCCAGGATGGGACAACTCCTGTCTCCGGCTCCGTCATTACCCTGAAGAGCATCGCGACCGGGTCCAGCTTCGAAAGCGTTCCCACAGACTCTCAGGGGGTTTTCCGGATGACCTCGCTGGCCCCCGGCGTTTATGCCATGGGCGTCTCTTCCCCGGCCGGAGGGTTCAACGCGTCGAGCATGGTCGGGATCAAGGCCAATGAAACCGCCAAGGTCAGCGTCGCCCTCCAGCCTTATGAGCAGCAGGTCGCCCAAGCCGTCTCCCAAGTCAACGAGTCCCAGACGAAGGCCGGCGAATCCCGCGTAGGCCGGATCGTCGAATTCCTGCCGGGGACGGTCGAAGGCCAGGTCTTCATCGAACTGGGCCTCCTTCAGCAGAACGACCGGATCCATATCCTCGGGGAACGGACGGATTTCTACCAGGACGTCAAGAGCCTGGTCTTCCAAGGGATGGCCGTCAAACGGGCTTTCGGCGGCCAGACCGTCCAGCTCAAGCTGATCAAGCCGGCCGAGGCGGGCGATATCGTCTATATCGTCTGTAAGCGGGGCATTCCGCCCATTTTCCTCAGCCCGCTGGGTATCGCCGCCATCGTGGCCGGGACGGGCGCCATCACTTACGGTATCATCGAAATTCCCGACGAGCCGATCCCCGTTTCCCCGTTCAAATAAAGAACGGGATCCGATTAAATTCCATGTCCGACGAATTCCTGGTTCTCTGCTCGCGCCTGAATAGGACCGAGCGGGAAAGGGCGCTTCTCCGCGGGCTCCTGGACGATGGGCCGGACTGGCCGCGCATTATTAGAAGAGCCGCCGAGGACGGCGTCATCCTTCTGGTTTATCGGGCCTTGAAAGAGTTCGGGGACCTCATCCCCCGGGAGGTCCTTGACGAGCTGAGGCCGTACTACTACCGCGGCACGGCCCGGTATCTCCGCCTCCGGAATTCGTTGGGAGCGGCCGTCCTGGAGCTCGCCGGCCGGGGTTTCCGGTTCGCCTTCACCAAGGGCATCCGGCTGGCCGAGTCCGTGTACGGAGATTTCGCCCTCAGACCTTTCACGGACGTCGATCTCCTTGTCCATCCCGGGGATGGCGCCGGAATTGAGGCCGCCCTGGCCGAGCTCGGGTTCAAGATTGACCCGTTCGCCGCCGCTAAGCCCCGCCGTTCAAGGCGGGGACGAAAAGCGACACTTTTGTACTCAGCCCCTTTAGAGGGGATGGGGCTGAGTGGGCTCAGGGTTAACCCCGAACAAGCCCCGGCATTCATGCCGGGGATTCGAGGGGTTGACGCGGGGGGGGGAGGATGGACTGGCGGACGAGGAGAGACAACTCGTCCTCCGGACCTACTCGCCCTATTTCAGGAAAGGCGATCTCCTCCTCGAAGTCCATTATGACACCCTCGGCCTCCAGGTTCCTCTCGTTTCCGGGGAGGACCTTTGGGACGGAGTCCGCGCCGTCGAGATCGGCGGATTTTCGATTCCGGTTTTAGCGCCCGAATATGAGATCTGTCACCTCTGCCTCCATGTCATGCAGCATTCCTACGGCCGACTGCTCTGGCTGACCGATATCGCCGAGTTCGTTTCGCGGCCCGGCTTGGACTGGGGTAAGGTCCATTCCGTCTGCCGTCGCGAGGGCATCGGGGCTCCGGTCTATTACGGGCTCTTTCTGGCCGATCGGCTCTGGCCGGGCGCCGTTGCTCCGGACGTGCTGAGCGGATTGAAGCCCGGCTTCCTCCAGAGGATACTCCTCAAGCTTTTCTGGCCCGAGGACAAGGTCCGCTCCCGCCGTCTCCCGCTCTTCTTCCCGTTCTTTATGCCGACCTTTTTCGCTCTCATCGGTCGGAAGGACGCGGGCCTTTTCATTCGGACGATCTTTCGCATCCTGTTCCCGCCCCGAGCCTGGGTCGCCCATTATTATGCGATCAAGCCGGGCTCTCTCAGGATCGTCGGGCACTACATCTGGCGGATCCAGAGGCCGTTCGTCCTGATCGCCCGCCGTTTGCTGCGTCTCGGCTGAAAACGCGAATTGGGGA
>JALHUR010000219.1 GCA_022867325.1 Candidatus Aminicenantota bacterium
ATATTACAGTGCGCTCAGAGGCGCGGATAGAAGGGTGGTTCAAGAAACCGAGGCAGCCATAAGAAGGAAAGAAGATGAAGAAAAAAGAAAAGCCGCGGGGGGCTTGCGTTTCGCCATCATAGAAGTGTCGAGGGGTTGACACCTCGGCGACGGCTGGTATATCTTGGCCGAGAACCCATCCGGAAAGGACGGCCAGGCATGACGACGACAGACGAAACGACGGGCGGCGCCTTCCACCCCTCCCGGGCGCTCTACCGCTTCACGATCCTCCTTTTCATCGCCTCCCTGTCCTTCGGGAGCTACTTCGCCTACGACATCGTCGGCGCCATCGCCCCCTCGCTGGTCGAGGAGCTCCACGCCTCCCGGGGCACGGTCGGGACCTTTTTCACCATGTACAGCATCGCGGCCGTCCTGGCCGTCCTGGTCGGAGGTATGCTGACGGACAAGCTGGGGACCCGGAAGGCCAGCCTTCTGTTCTCGATCCTGGTCCTGGCCGGCGCGGCCATCGTCTGGCAGGCCAAGAGCATCCCGGCCTTCTTCATCGGCCGCTTCATCTTCGGGGCGGGCTCCGAGCCCCTCGTCGTCGCCCAGAGCGCCATGCTGGCCCGCTGGTTCAAGAACAAGGAGTTGGCCCTCTCGTTCGGGATCGCGCTGACCGTGAGCCGGATCGGGTCGCTGTTCGCTTTCAACACGGGCGAGCTGATCACGAGCTACTTCGGCACGTTCCGGGCCGCCCTGTTGACGGCCGTGGCCGCCTGCGCGCTCTCCCTGATCGGAAACCTCGTCTACATATTCATGGACCGCCGGGGGGAGAAGGCGCGCAAACTCAAGGACGAGAGCGCCGGCGACAAGATCGTCTTCGCGGACATCAAGGAATTCAAGGCCTCCTTCTGGTACGTGACCTTCCTGTGTTTTACCTTCTACTCGGCCGTCTTTCCCTTCACGAACCTCTCGACCGACATGTTCGTCGACAAGTGGGGGATCGCCCGGACCGCCGCCGGCGAAGGGAGCTTCCTGGCCCGGGTCTTCTCCAACTTCTTCCATCTGTTCGGGACGGCGGGCGGGATTACGAGCATTATCATTTTTGCCTCGATGATCTTCGCGCCCTTCGGCGGCCGGCTGGTCGACCGGATCGGGAAGCGGGCCTCCCTCATGGTTTGGGGCTCCCTTATCCTCATTCCCTGCCACCTGCTGATGGGGGTGACCCGGATTTATCCGGTCTGGCCCATGATTGCCCTGGGCGTGGCCTTCGTCCTTGTCCCGGCGGCCCTGTGGCCCTCGGTCCCCCTGCTCGTCCGCAAGGAGCGGGTCGGGACGGCCTTCGGGTTGATGACGGCCATCCAGAACATCGGCCTGGGCGGGTTCTCCCTCCTCAACGGACTCCTCCGCGACGCGACCAAGTCCTATACGGCGAGCTCCATCATGTTCGCCAGCCTGGGTATCCTGGGCCTGATCTTCGCCTTCCTCCTCAAGCGGGCCGACGGCCGCGAGGGCGGAATCCTCGAGACCCAGCGCCAGCAACGCGCCTAACCTCAAGACCTTATGAACTCAAGATCCCATGACTATTAAAGCGGTCATCTCGGACCTGGGCCGGGTCGTCCTCCATTTCGATAATCACATCTTCTACCGGAAGCTGGCCGGTTATGCGTCCATGAGCTACGAGGAGATCGCCCGGCTTGCCTTCGACCACGGCGAGCTCGTCCGGCTTTTCGACGGCGGACGGATGGCACCGCGGGAGTTTTTCGAACGAGTCACGGCGCGGGTCGAGGCCCGGATGGACGAGGAAGAGTTTTTCTCCATCTACAACGATATCTTCTCTCCCATCCCCGGGACGCTCGATATCCTGCGCGAACTCAAGCCGCGCGCGAGACTGATTCTTCTCTCGAACACCGACCCGATGCGTTTCGGGCTGATCAAGAGGCGGTTCCCCGAGATCCTGATCTTCGACGAGTACGTGTTGTCGTATGAAGTGGGCGCCATCAAACCCGATCCGGCTATTTACGAGGAGGCGATTCGGCGCGCCGGCTGCCGGCCGGAGGAGGCCGTCTTCATCGACGATCTCGCGGTGAACGTGGAGGCCGCGGCCGAGTTGGGGATCAAGGGGATCGTCTTCACGGCCGGGACGACCGACCTCGCCGCCGAACTCCGCAGACTCGGCTTATCAATTCCAAGATAGGCCTAGCTCGAAAAACCTCGCGGCGGCGATTGGCTCCGTCAGCCGACAATCCGGACCCAGACCTTGCGGGTCCGGGGGCCGTCGAACTCGCACAGGAAAATCCCCTGCCACGTTCCGAGGGCGAGGCGCCTGTCCTTGATGATGACGCCCGCCGAGGATCCGACCAGCGTCGCTTTAACGTGGGCCGGCGAGTTTCCCTCGCTGTGGCTGTAGGCGAGCGTGTCCGGAACGGCTTTTTTCAGCGCCATCAGGATGTCGCTCCTCACGTCCGGGTCGGCGCATTCGTTGACGGCGACCGCGGCCGTCGTATGTGGGACGTAGACGAGACAGATCCCCTCGACGACGCCGGATTTCCGGACGGCCTCCTGGACTTCCGAGGTGATATCGATGAGTTCTTCCCGGGATTTTGTTCTGATTTCGATCGCGGTCATGGTTGGCCCTCGCTTATCCTAATGATCCGAAAAGAAATAAAAAAAAGATCAATAAAAGTCTTGACAACGACAAAATTTGTGATACATTCAGGGATGTAACTACTACATTTAGTAGTTATCGGAAGTTGGGTCCACAATATATGGCAGTCGGCTGGTCCGGTTGCTCTTTTTATTCGATTGTTCAAAGCGAGGCAATTTTAACACGCGCCGGAGGGCTTTTAAAGCCCCAGCGGGGCTCTTGGAGGGAGGAGAGATCAGATGTTGACCACCATCGGCCGTATTAAGAAGCGGGACGGCTCCGTCGCCGATTTTCACCAGGACAAGATCACCAACGCGGTGGCCAAGGCCATGGCCGCCAACGGAATCCACGACCAGAGGGTCGCCAAGACGGTCTCCGACATCTCGACTTACATGATCGAGGACCGCTTCGGCGGCTACACCATCCCTTCCGTCGAGCAAATCCAGGACCTTGTCGAGAGGGTCCTCATGAAACAGGGCTACCACGAGGTGGCCAAGTCCTACATCCTCTACCGGGAGCGGCACAAGGAGATCCGGGAGGCGCGCGAGACGGGGATCAACCTCATCCGGCTCGTCAAGGACTACGTCAACGACCACGACTGGAAGGTCAAGGAGAACAGCAACGAGGGCGTCGTCAGCTTCTCGGGGCTCAACGCCCGGGTTTCGGGCGAAGTCCTCTCGAATTTCGCCCTCAACCAGATCTACACCGAGAAGGTCAGGAATGCCCACCTCGACGGCGATTTCCACCTTCACGACCTGTCGTATCCGATCGTGGGCTACTGCGCCGGCTGGTCCCTGGACAAGCTCCTCCGGATCGGGTTCGGCCACGTCCCCAACCAGGTCCACTCCGCGCCGGCCAAGCACCTGGAGACGGCCACCCTCCACATGGTCAACTTCATCGGGACCATGCAGGGCGAATTCGCGGGCGCCCAGGCTTTCTCGAGCGTCGATACCCTGCTCGCCCCCTTCGTCCGGGCCGACAAGCTCGATTTCGACCAAGTCAAACAGGACATCCAGAAGCTCATCTTCGGGCTCAACGTCCCCTCCCGCTGGGGCTGGCAGACGCCCTTCTCGAACCTGACCTTCGACTGGGTCGTCCCTCCCGACATGAAGGACAAGAAAGTCGTTGTCGGCGGCAAGGAGCTCGAGACAACCTATAGCGACTACCAGGCCGAAATGGACATGATCAACAAGGCCTTCCTCGAGCTCATGGTCGAGGGCGACCATCAGGGCCGGGTCTTCACCTTCCCCATCCCGACCTATAACCTGACCCCGGATTTCAACTGGGACACGCCCAACGCCCGCCTCCTGTTCGAGGCGACGGCCAAGTACGGGATCCCCTATTTCCAGAACTATATCGGGACGAACATAAACCCGGGCGACATCCGGGCCATGTGCTGCCGGCTCAACCTCGACCAGCGGGAGCTGATGCGGCGGCCGGGCAGCATGTGGGGGCCCGGCGACTCGACCGGCTCGATCGGGGTGGTGACCATCAACCTCAATCGGATCGGCTACACGACCCACACCATGGACGAATTCAAGGCCAAGCTCCGGGAGCTGATGACGCTGGCCAAGGAGTCCCTGGAGGCGAAGCGCGAGGTCGTCAATCACATGCTCGAGAAGGGGATCATGCCCTACACCCTGGTCTACCTCCAGCACTTCGCCAACCACTTCTCGACGATCGGGATCTGCGGCATGAACGAGGCCTGCCTCAACTTCCTGGGCAAGGGGATCGGAACCTCCGAGGGCAAGGCCTTCGCGGTCGATATCCTGAACTTCATGCGGAGCGTTCTCCGGGAGTTCCAGGAGGAGACGGGAAGCCTCTACAACCTCGAAGCGACGCCGGCCGAATCGACCTCCTACCGGCTGGCCCGCCTCGACAAGGAGAGGTTCCCCAACGTCATCACCTCGGGCACGGTCAAGCACCCCTACCTGACGAACTCGACCCAGCTCAACGTCGATGCGACCCGGGACGTCTTCGAGGCCATCCAGCACCAGGGCGACATCCAGCCCCTCTACACGGGAGGGACGATCTTCCACACCTTCCTGCCCGAGGCCATCGACTGGATGACCTGCCGGAAGCTCGTCCAGAAGATCGCCCAGACCCGGCTGCCCTACTTCAGCATCACGCCGACCTTCAGCGTTTGCGAGGACCACGGCTACATCAAGGGCGAGAACGGGGCCTGCCCGCAGTGCGGGAAGGAGACCGAGGTCTATTCCCGGATCGTCGGCTACCTGCGTCCGGTCCGGACCTGGAACGACGGCAAGCAACAGGAATTCAAGGACCGGACGCCCTACACCAAGATCGCCTGAGAGAGAGCGCCGTGGAGCACCTCCTGTTCACCCTGCCCGGCTGTCTCAAGTGTGACGCCCTCAAGAAGTCGCTGTCCGTCCGCGGCGCGGCTTGGCAGGAGTTCAACCTGGTCCACAAGGACGCCAAGATGAAACTGCGCGATTACCGGGAGGCCATCAAGAGGGACGAAAGCGGGGCCGTCATCCTGCCGACTCTCATCCTGAGCGAAGGCGGAACGGCCCTGGCCGTCGTCAATTCGGCCGAGGAGTACGAGGCGTGGTCGCGATCAAGGGCTTAGAGAAGTTCGCCTCCAAGGACTACCCCGGTTACATCACGGCGACCGTCTTCCTGGGCGGCTGCAATTTCCGCTGCCCCTTCTGCCACAACGCGGACCTCGTCCTCAGGGCGGAGACGCTCCCCGACCTCGACTGGGAAAAATTCCTGGCCTTTCTCGACGAACGCAGGGATTGGCTGGAGGCCGTCTGCGTCTCGGGCGGCGAGCCGCTCCTGGCGCCGGACCTCGAGACGCTCCTCCGGGCCGTCAAGGAGCGCGGCTTTCGGACCAAGCTCGACACCAACGGCTCGCTGCCGGGCAGGCTGGAGGACGTCATCGGGTCCGGCCTGGTCGACTCGGTCGCCATGGATGTCAAGGCCGCGCCCGGCAAGTACTGGGCGACGGTCCGGAGCGAGGTCAGGGAAGAGGACATCCGGCGGAGCGCGGAGATCCTCCGCGGCTCGGGCCTCGAGCATATGTTCCGGACGACGGCCGTGCCCGGCCTGGTCGGCGAGGAGGACCTCGTCGCGATCGGCCGCTGGCTGGAGGGCGCCGCTCTGTTCCAACTGCAGGTCTTTTCCCCCCGGAATACGCTGGACCCGGAATTCCTTAATGTCAAGCCTTACTGCAAAGAGACCATGGAGAAGCTGGCGGATATGGTCCGGCCCTACTTCAAGGAAGTTCGTCTGGAAGGGGTGTGAGGCATGGAGCTCAAGGTTAAACGCATTCATCCCGAAGCGAAACTCCCGATCCAGGGCCATCCCGGCGACGCCGGGCTCGACCTGTTCTCCTGCCGGGACCTGGAGATCCCGTCCGGGGACCTGCGGGCGGTCCCGACCGGGATCCAGGTCTCGATCCCCAAGGGCTTCGCCGGTCTCGTCTGGGACAAGAGCGGAATATCGCTCAAGGGCGTCCACCGTTTGGCCGGCGTCATCGACGCCGGGTACAGGGGGGAGATCCAGGTCGTCCTGGTCAACCTGGGGACGGCGCCGTTCCCGATCAAGTCGGGGATGAAGATCGCCCAGCTCCTCATCCAGCCCGTGTCCGAGATCAAGGTCGTCGAGAGCGAGACGCTCGACGACACCAGCCGGGGCGAAAACGGTTTCGGCTCAACCGGGCTGTATTAATCGGGGTCAAACCTACACTTTGTCACTTTGTGCAAAACCGCCTGACTAAAAAATCGCTTCCCCGGGTCCGTGGACAGGCACGCGGCCGTCTGCAATAATAATGATTCCTTAATGAAGAAATTTTTATCGGGAAAGCGAGTTTATATGGTCAAAATTATCATCGGCGTCGTGGCCGGGGCCGGCGTCGGCTTCCTCTACTACCGCCTGATCGGCTGCCGGAGCGGCGCCTGCTTCATCACCAGCAACCCCTACCGGTCCATGATCTACTGGGCCGTCTTCGGCGGCCTCCTGGCCAACCTTATCCGCTGAGCGGAAACAGCGAAGGCAACCCCGCCGCTTTCCCGAAAGGTCAAATGCTATTTCGCCGGTCCGACCCGGGCCAGCCACTGGCCGAGCTTGCGGGCCAGCGGCCCCGCGCCCATATCGACGTTGGACATGACGGCTATGATATAGCCGGAATCCAGGTAGATATCGAGCTCGGAGTTGATTCCGCTGAAGCCGCCGCTGTGCCCGACGACCTTGCCGGCGGGGCCTTGGTCGACCGTGAAACCGAAGCCGTAGTTGGCCTTGAGGTGGTCCGTCCATATCATCTTCAAGCTCTCCGGGGAGACGTATTTCCCGGCCAGCAGGACCAGCGCGAACTTGTGGAGGTCCTTGACCGTCGAGAAACCGCCTCCGGCCGGGCCGCCCTTGATGACGTGCGCATAAAGGTTATTCCTCCAGCCGGCGGGGCTCGTGGGGTCGGGGCTGTACCCGATAGCCAGGTTTTCGACCGGGACGTCCATCTCGTAGGAGTCGCTGTTCGTCATCCCGGCCGGCTCGTAGATGGCCTTGCGGATGTAATCGAAATAATCCTGCCCGGTGACCTTCTCGATGATGACGCCCAGCAGGAACATCCCGGTGTTGCTGTACTGGAAACGGCTGCCCGGCTCGAAGGCCGGCCGGTCGTCTTTGATCAGGGGCTTGTAGTCGTCGAGCTTGCGGAAGAGCGCCCGGGAACTCTTGTCGTAGGTCTCGTTGAAGTAGCTCCCCAGCCCTGAGGAATGGGTCAGCAGGTGGCGGATGGTGATCTTCTCGGTCACGGACTTGGGAAGCCAGGACTCGTCGAGGAACTTGGAGAGCGGGTCGTCCAGAGAGAGCTTCCCCTGTCCGACCAGCCGCATGATCGCCGTCGAGGTGAACATCTTGTTCATCGATCCCAGGTTAAACTTGGTGTCGACGTTGTTCGGGACGTGGAAGGCCTTGCTCGCCTCTCCGCCGGCCGAGGTCAGAAGCACTTTATCGCCCTTGGCGACCAAGAGAGCTCCCGAGAAGACGCCCTTGGCGATGAGCTTGTCGATGAGCGCTTTCATTTGCTCGACGGCCTGGCCTTCGGTCAGGGGAGCTTCCTTCAATGCGGACGACGGCCGGGCCGGGCCGATGCCGATGCCTGAGATAAGAGCATCGGGGCCGGCCGTGAAGCGGAGAGTGACGCCCCATAAGCTTTCCAGGTTCCGGTCCTTGACAATGACGATGGTCTCGCCCTTGCGTTCGGGAACATAGCTGCGGATACCAGAGAAATCGACGCCCCCGGTTTGCCGGAAGAATCCCACAAGCGTTTGGACGTGCTCGTCCATGGGAATATTCGTCTTAAAGGGCCCGGTGCAATCCTCGTTGATGAAACGGCGGACGCGCTCCGGGTCGCCCGAGTTCACGGTGTCGATGACGGACCGGATCCGCTCGCCCGTGACGCCTCCGGGCAGGACCGGGCTGTCGCTGTAGCTCTGTTCGCCGGGCTGCTGGGCCCAGACGGCTCCGATGAGATACAGACACACCAAAAGAGCTGCGAAGATTCTGGATTTCATGGCGGCCTCCTTATACCCGAGCTACAAAAAAGACGCTCTGCGTAAAGTAATACATGAATCTCCGCCCTTTCGTTGCTTGAGTATGAAAAAATCCTATCCCGACTCCGACTTCATCGTGATCAGTCTCAGCACGGCCCCCATCGATGTCGGGGATGACGCTTTTCGTATTCCCGGGCGGTCTGCTTGGTGATCGTGTGCCAACGGACGCCCCGCTTGGCCCCGACGATCCCGGCCAGCGCGCAGCGGCAGAGCGTGGGGTCGACCTTTTTCCGGAGCTTCTCGAAGATCAGGTAGGGATCCCGGGCCAGGAATTCCTCGGCGGTCGTGATCCCGATTTTCTCGAGTTTCGCGGCGGTGTCCTTTCCGATGTTGGGGAGCAAAATGAAAGGATCTCCCTTCCCGGTTTTCGCGGCTTTTTGAGCTGACGGTTTTTTCACGTTGACTCCTTGTGATCGTCCGGACCCTCGATGCGGTCCCGGCCGTTGATCTTGGCCCTGTAAAGCGCCTGGTCGGCCTTCGTTCGCAGGCTCAGCGGGTCGGAGTTGTGGTCGGGGATGACGGTGGCGATACCCAGGCTGATGGTCACGCAGCGGCTCAGCGGGGATAGGCCGTGCTCGATGTTCAGATCCTTGACCCGCCGACGCATGAGTTGGGCCAGATGCCGGGCGCCGGCCGGGCCGGTGCTCGGAAGCACCACTACGAACTCTTCGCCGCCGTAGCGGGCCACCACATCGCCGGCGCGGTTGGCCACCTGCAGCGTTTTGGCGATTTTCTTCAGACACTCGTCGCCCGCCAGGTGGCCGTAGCGGTCGTTGTAGTCTTTGAAAAAATCGACGTCGATCATGATCATGGAGATCTCTTTCTTCTCGCGGCGAGCCCGCCGCCACTCGATGTCGTAGAAATGTTCGAAATAGCGGCGGTTGGGGATGGCCGTCAGCCCGTCCAGGTTGGAGATCTGTTCAAGCAGGGCATTGGCCTCTTCCAGCTGCCGGGTGCGTTCCTGGAGGGAGGACTCCGCTTCCTTGAGGGCGGTGATGTCCTCGACGATACCCTCGTAGTATAAAACGTTACCCTGCTCGTCGCGCACAGTGCGGGCGCTTTCCCGAGTCCAGATCATCCGGCCGTCGCTGCGGCGGAAGTGGAAATCTTGGGCGAGCATGACATTGTCGCGATTCATCCGCTCCTTCCACTTTTCCCGCTCCTCCGGGTTCGAGTAGAAGTCGGCGGCGTTCATGCCCCTCAGGGTCTGCAAATCGGGGAACCCGAAAATCTGCAGGTGGGCGGCATTGGCATCGAGATAGCGGCCGTCGGGAGTGGTTTGGAAGATGCCCACCGGCACGTTCTCGAAAAAGCCGCGATAGCGCTTTTCCGATTCGGTCAAGGCCTTCTCAGCGATTTTCTGGGCGCTGATGTCGCGATAGATACCGAAACAGCCGACCTGACGGCCGCCGCTGACGATGGGCGCTCCGATGACCGAGGCGTGGAAGATCTCCCCCGATTTGCGGCGGCGCAGGGTCTCCAGCGCGAACCTCTCCCCGGACTCGGCCGCGCGGCTGATTTGATGGGCCTCGGAGGCGAGGTCGGGCGGCGCCACCAGATCGTCGAGGACGGCGCCGATCGCTTCCCGGGCCGTATAGCCGAAAATACGGCTGAACTCGCTGTTGATCTGGAGAATCAGGCCGTCGTTGTCGACGATGACCAGCGCCTCGGGGACCATCTCGAAGAGGCTGGCGAAATATCCCGGCCCGATCCTCGGCCGGCTTTTCTTGGTTGACGCCCGTTTGGGTTTTTCCGGCATCTGCCACCTCGCCCCGGCTTGGATTATTCCATTATAAACGGGGCCAAGGATAAATCAAGCCCGGCCGCTTTTTTGCCGCCTCCGAGGCCGTCAACATAGCCATGGCCCGGCTCCCGGCCGCCCTCGGAACCGACCGCATCGCGGATGCTCTGCAATCGCTAAAACTCAGTCAATAAGCAGAAAGGCGTAGCGGTTCTTGGCCTGCTTATAATCGGCCAGGACCTCGATCGGATAGCCGATCGAGCGGACCGTGGCGAAGACGTCCATGGCCAGGGCGTCGGCCGTAGGCCGGGCCCTCCGCGGTTCCTTGCAGGTCGCGCGCCTCCCCGTGCATTGCTCGCAGAGCGCGCAGCTGTCCATGGGGAGGAGGAACGCCTTGCGGTGGCCGGCCAGGAAAACCTCCCGCTCGAGCTCGAGGAGCTTATCGTTGACGGACTTCGTCCAGGCGTGCCGGTCTTCCGGCTTTGCGACCGTCTTCTCGAAATGGAAGACGGCGGCCGTCTTATAATCCCGGAAGAATCGCTCGCAGTCCTCGACCGAGGGCACCTCGGGCGGGCAGGCCGCGCACCTTCCGTACGCGCCGCATCCGAACCGGCACTTCATCCGGACCCAGTGGCCGACGACGATCGACTTCGGATCGATCCAACGGAAATCCTTATAGCCGCGCGCCTTGAACAGTCCTTCCAGCGCTTGCCGGTCAATCATGTTAGTCCTCCCTGTCGACGATCTCGCCGCCGATGACGACGAGTTTGACGCGGGCCGGCGACCGGAGCGGATTCCGGTCGAAGACAACCAAGTCGGCCGCCTTCCCTTTGACGATGGACCCGATCCGGTCGGCGACGCCGAAGATCTCGGCCGGCCACAGGGTCAGAGCCCGTAGGGCGTCGTCTTCACGGAGGCCGTGGGCGATTGCCTGCTGGGCCTGGGGGATAAGATCTCCCAGGTTCTGGATCGTACCGGTCTGGAAGGCGATCCGAATCCCGGCCCGGACGAGTTGGGCCGCCCCTTCGAATCCGGCCCCTTCGGTTTCCGGGGTCAGTTTGTAGGCCGCCCGGGGTCGGAGCAGGACCGGGATTCCGCGGGCCGCGAGCTTGTCCTTGAGCTTAGGCGCTTCGGCCCCCTCGTTAAGGATGATCCGCAGATTGAATTCGTCGGCGATCCTGAGGGCCGTCAAGATATCGTCCATCCGGTTGGCCGTAAGGACAAGGGGGATCTCCTTTTTGAGCGCGGGGACGAGCGCGTCCAGCCGCGCGTTGGGGGAGGGCGGCTCCGGTTTGTCGCCCTCTTGTTTTTCGCCCCGCGATTCCTTCTCCGTCCAGGCCGCCGCCTTGCGCTCATAGGCTTCCCGGGCGGCGATGTATTCTTGCGTCTCGATCAGTGTTTGTCGCAGCAGAGCGGCCTGGCCCATCCGTGTCGAGGGATAGACGTTTTTGGCTCCATATCGAAGTTTGGGCCCCTCGCCCAGGTTCCCGTGGACGGCCGCGGGCGTTTTGAGGGCCATGGACCGCGCATCGTCGCCCCGGAGGCGAATGAGAGCGCTCGACCCGGCCAGGAGGTTCCCTCGTCCGGGCGCGGAGAGGGCGTAAACGACCCCGAAGCGGCGGGCCTCCGGGATGTAGCGGTTCCCCGGGTTGAGGCTGTCGAGAATGTCGAGATGGGGCGTCAGGGGAGAGGTTGCTTCGTCGTCGTCCCGTTCGGAGGCTTCGGGATCCGTCGTGCCGATGTTCGTGGTGGCGTCGAAGAATCCGGGGAAGACGACGAAGCCCGGGATGTCGATGACTTCGGCGTCATTGGGTATTGTGACGGCGGGACCGACGGCCGCGATCCTGCCATCCCGGATGAGAATGATGCCGTCCTCGAGAATGCCGCGGGTCACGGTCATGATCCGGCCGCCCCGGAGGGCCAGGGGGCGGCTGTCGAGGGCGCCGGCCGCCGGAACAGCCCCAACCGCGACCGCGATTGCGATTGCGGCCAGCAGGGCGGCCGTGAGCGGCGCCGTGAATGGCCTGCATCTTATGGGCATGTCGGATTCTCCCTCAGCGGCCCTTCGCCTTGAGGTGCCGTCCCGGTTCGTTCTTGAACACGAGCTTCCCGTCGCTGAACACGGCTTCGGGCACGGCCTTGGTCGACAGGGGATGGCCGCGCAGGATGACCAGATCCGCGTCCTTCCCCGGCTCGAGGCTTCCCGTCGTTCCATCGACTCCGGCGATCCGGGCGGCATCGATCGTGATAGCGCGGAGCGCGGCCTCCTCGCTCATGCCGTTCCGGACCGCGAAGGCGGCGATCTCGAGCGGATCTCCGCCCGACTCGCCGGGGCCGGGGACCATCCAGGAGCCGGTCTCGGGCTTGAATGCGACAAGGATCCCGGCCTCGGCCAGGAGGGCCGGGTTGCGGGGGTTGAATCCCGCGTCCTCGATGTTGCCGACGCCCCGGAAGACATCCTCGAGGATGACGGGGATGCCGCGCTTCTTGATCTCGGCGGCGAGCTTCCAGGCGTCGGTCGCGCCGTCGAGGATGACGCGGAGCTTGAATTCGTCGGCGATCCTGAGCGCGGTCCGGATGTCGTCCTCGCGCTCGGCGTGGACCAGGACCGGCATCTCGCCCTTGAGGACCGGGATCAGGGCCTCCAGCGACAGGTCGCTCGGGCGCGCTCCCTTTTTTTCCTTCTCCCAGCGCTCGAGCGAGGCCATGTGCTCCCGGGCTTTGACCAGCGTTTCTCTGAGAAGGGCGGCCAAGCCCATGCGGGTCGAGGGCATCGAATTCGGACGCTTGGCCTGGGGGCCGAACCCGAAGACCATGACGGCTTTGTCCTTGACGATCATCTTATCGACGACGGCCCCGTCGGTCTTAATGGCGACTCCCTGACCGCCGATGACATTCCTGTTTCCGGGCGTTACCAGGGCCGTCGTGATCCCGAGCTGGCGGGCGAAGTTGAACAGGGGCGCCTGGGGTTCGATGGCGTGCTTGACCTCGAGCTCGGGCGTCGTGGGATTCGTCGCCTCGTCGACCGAGCTCTGCCGCCTCCAGTTCGAGGAGATCCCCAGCGTCGAGCGCGGCGAGACGAAGCCGGGCATGACGACGTAGCCGGGGGCGTCGACGACGGCGTAGCCGGCCGGGACGGCCAGCTTCTCTCCGACCTTTTCGATCTTTCCGTCCTTGACCAGGACGACGCCGTTCGGGACGGGTGTCCCGGCCATGGTGAAGACGGTTCCGGCCTTGATGGCGAAAGAACCGGTTCCCTCGAAGCCGGCCGGGAGCGGCAGCGCGCCTTGGAGCTCGGGGAGGACGGCCGCGGCGGTTCGCGGGGCCAGCGAGGGATTCTCGTATTCGACGATTCCGTCGATGAGGACCTTGTCGACCGCCGTCAGGAGCTCGAAGGGATCCCCGTCGAGGAGGACGAGGTCGGCGTCCTTGCCGAGCTCGAGGCTGCCGATCCTATCGGCCAGCCCGACCGATTCGGCTTCCCAGATCGTGACCGACTTGAGGGCGTCC
>JALHUR010000220.1 GCA_022867325.1 Candidatus Aminicenantota bacterium
GGGCGGATAAAGGATCCGGCCGGATGGCCCTGCGAACGCATATTCTCTCTCTGGAGCGGTTGTTGTTCCTGGAGCCTGGGGGCAAAGTAGCTAACCGTCGTCGTAGACAAGTCCCCCCTGCCTCGCATCGTTCATCAAGAACTCTTGATGGCCGCCGAGACAGGTGGCGAATATTTTTCATGATCCTGTCTTTTCCTTGACATCCTTTCAGATCATGTTTTATCATCTCGGACGAGGGTAGGAGGCAAAACTAGCGCTTGCACGTTCATTTGGCTGGCGCAGCAAAAAAAAGGAATTTATTATCCTATCGGCAGGGCTGCCTGAATTTCGTCGACCAGTACGTCGTGTGAGTGCGGGAGATGGCCAAGAGTCTCGTCACCGGCGCCAGCGGCTTTATCGGCAGCCACTTGGCCGAATCGCTCGTGGCCGCCGGCGACAGGGTGCGGGCCTTGGTGCGACCCACCGCCGACGCCAACCGCCTGGAGCGGCTGGGGGTCGAACTCTGCTCCGGCGATTTGACCGATCCCGCCAGCCTGGAGCGGGCCGTCGCCGGTGTGGAGCGCGTCTTTCATTGCGCCGCCCTCGTCGCCGATTGGGACCCGCAAGACCTTTCCGCCAGGGTCAACGTTGCGGGCAGCGCCGCCCTGGCCGAGGCCGCGCTGCGGGCCGGCGTGCGCAAGTTCGTCCACCTCAGCACTACCGAGGTCTACGGCCACCCGGACGTCCGCGTCTCCGAAGATGCCCCGTACCGCTACCGCGGCTGGCCCTATTGCGATACCAAGATCGAGGCCGAAAAGCGCGTCTGGGAATGCCACTGGCGCGGGCTGCCGGCGACGGTTCTGCGCCCGGCCACGGTCTGGGGGCCGCGCTCGAAGAGTGTGGTCGTCGCGTTCGTCAAGCTTTTACGCAGCGGCCAGATGAGGCTGATTGACAGGGGCCGCAAGACTGCCGGCCTGTGCTACATCGCCGACCTGATCGATTTGATGCTGCGCGTGGGTTGTCCGGAGACCGGCCTGGGTCGCGTCTACAACGTCGCCGATGGCGCAGCTACCACCTGGGCCGAGTTCGTCAACGGCCTGGCGGCGCTGCTGGGTCTGCCGCCGGTGCGCAGCTCGATTCCTCGCGCGCTGGCCTACCCCGCCGGCTGGCTGATGGAGAAATGGGCCGCGCTGCGCGGGGCCGGCCATCGTCCTCTGCTGACCCGCATGGCGTCCGAGTTCATGGGCACCCACCAGGGCTTTTCCAGCGAACGCGCCCAGCGCGAACTGGGCTGGCAGCCGCGCGTCTTCCTCGCTGAGGGGCTGCGCTTGGTGGGCGATTGGCTCAAAGAAGAGGGATTGATCTCCTCGCGTCCCGTCTCATAAGTTTATTGTGACTGTATGTGGCAGGGGAATTCAGGGGACACAGCACTTAATTCCATATCCAAAAAAATGATGGGGCATATTAAGTGATGTGTCCCTCGAATTCTGCTCACCACTTGAAGCGCAACATGGCCCGGGCCAGGCGGGGCTGCTGACGGCCCCAAACCGCGCCGAAGATCGGGATGTTCTCTTTGACGTAGGAAATGGGCCGCTGGCTGTCGAAGAGGTTGAAGACGTCGACGCGCAGGCTCAGCGCGCCGTCCCCGAACAGGGGCATCTTCCTCAGCCCGAACCGTTTTTCCAGGCTGAAGTCGAAATAGGCGTGGGCCGGCGATTTCCTGGACCCGCGGCCTTCGGGGTAGGAGTAGTACCCGCCGAAGAAAGGCACGTAGCCGAGTTTTTCCCAGTAATATCCGGAGAGCCACTCGAACGCCGCCGATATGGTGACGCCCCAGGGCGCAAGATAACTCGCGTTGATTTTGACGTCGTGATCGACGGCGTAGGGGAGCTTTCCGTACCAGCCCTCGTCGCCGATGTCGCGCCCGCCCAGCCCGCCCAGCGCCCAGTCGACCCAGGCCTTGATCGCCGCCAACTCGGGAATCGGCAGGACATAGATGTGGTTCCCGAACAGGCCCAGGTAATTCGTGCTTCCTTCCTCCTGGGACCAGGAGCCCGTCTCGGTCTGGCCGGGGTTCGTCCCCTTGGCCGAGGAGAAGCTGTAGGAGGCGTTGAACAGCAGCGAGTCGCCTACGGCGCCGTCGAGCTCGAACTCGAGTCCCCAGTAGTGCCGCCGCTTGTACTCGAAGTTGTCGTAGAGGAACTTGTAGAGGGTCTTGATGTCGAAGATGGCCAGGATTTCGAGGAGCTTCTCCGCGTCGGCGCGGACATAGCGGGCCTTGACGGCCCAACGCGGTCCGAGCCGGCGGTCGAACTCGACGAGATAGCGCGTCAGGAAATTGGGCTTGATGCCCTCGGCGACCTCGAAGGGCTGGGTCTTCTGCTCGGTCTCGAACCGCCAGTTGGCCGGGTCGCGCAGGGCCGCCTCGTCCGGGTTCAGCCCGCCCTGCCAGCGGTGGGTTCGGAAGGTGAGGCCCGCCCCGGAATTGAACAGGCCCAGCGGCATGGTCGTGATTAGGTCCGAAAAACGGCCCCAGCCTAGCTTGAGGACATTCGCGCCGTCGCCCCCGATGTCCCAGGCCAGGGTCAGGCGCGGCGACAGGAAGTCGCCCAGGCCCCAGGACCAGAGCTTCCCGCGATCGTTGTCGAGGCAGGACTGGGTCTGGCTGCGCAGGCCGAGCATCAGGGTCACCCGGCCCAAGCTGATCTTGTCCTTGAGAAAGAGACCGATCCCGTGGGCCGAATTGACGAAGTTCAGCGGCCCGTACTCGTAGAAGAAGGTCGGCGTCCGCCGGCCGTCCCGCCACGACTCGAAATAATATTTTGTCCCGGCGTCGAACCCGTTCCCGGGAAAAAGGTCGGCGTCCCGGCCGGTGAAGTCCACCGTTAAATTGGAGGAAATATCGTAGTATTCGAGGCCGGCGACGACCTCATGGCGGCCGAGCCGGTCGGTCTCGAACGACTTGGTGTACTTGAGGCTGGCGTCGAACCGCCGCTGATCGTCGGTGATCCGGCCGTAGGAATTATGAATATTGCGGGCGAGGTCCTCGACGTAGTACATGCTCGGGCCGAGGTCCCCGTCAACGGGCTCGGTCAGGTCGTCGCGCCGGACGAAGCCCAGTCCGGCCTCGACGAAGCTGGTCGCGTTGAGAATCCCTTTGTAGTTGAGCCGGAGGGCCGTGTCGCCGAAGGTCTCCTTGTCGAACATCTCGGGGAATCCGGTCCCGCCGCTCTGGCCGAGCGAGTTGCGGTTGATCGAGGTCAGGGACAGGGTGTGGTTCGGCGTCAGGGCGTAGCTCAGCTTGGCGAACAGGTTGTTTTCGCGGGTGGTCTTGGCCCCGCCCGGAACGTCCAGGTAATCGACCGCGGCCGCCTTCGTCTCTTGGGTGTCGGCATAGAAGTTGTCGGACAGGAAGAACCAGAGCTTGTCCTTGATGAGGGGGCCGCCCAGGTTGAAGACGTAATTGGTATTCGAGAAATAAGAGGGCTCGCTGACGACGGCCAGCTGCGGCTCCCGCGCCGCCTGGAAGCTCCTGTCGGAGAAAATCAGGGCCAGCTCGCCCCGCAGATCGTTGCTCCCGCTCTTGGTGACCATGTTGATGATCCCGCCGTAGGCGGAGCCGAACTCGGGGCTGAACGAGTCGGACAGGACCTGGATCTCGTCGATGGCGTCGAAATTGAGACGGACGCCGGAGTTGCGGAGCCGGACGCCGGATATGGACAGGCCGTCGATGATCCAGTTGTTGCCCTCCTCCCCCTCGCCCCGGAAGCTGGGCTGTCCTTCGTTGGCGAGCCCGCGGCGCGTGTTGACCCGGACCCCGGTCACGCCGGGGGCGAACTTGACGGCATCGACGACGGTCCGGTTCTGGGCGGGGAGCTTTTCGAGATCCGCGCTGGACAGGCTGAAGGAGGTGTCCCCCGAGGTCTTGTCGATGAGCGGCGCTTGGGCCGTGACGACGATCTCTTTCTCGAGGGCCGAAACTTGGAGGACGGCCTTCAGGCTCGTGACCCGGCCGAGCCGGACGACGACATTCTCATGGATGAGCGTGTTGAACCCGGGGAGCTTGAAGGTCAGCGTGTAGCTCCCGACCGGAAGCAGGGGCAGGCGGAACTCGCCCTCCTTTCCGCTCAGGACGGTTCGCGCGCCCTGGAGGCTGGGGCCGGCGGCTCGGACCTCGACCCTGGGCAGGCCTGCGCCGCTTTCGTCGATGATCCGGCCTTGAATTTCGCCCGTTTCGACGGCCAGTACCAGCCCGACCGTTGCGACCAGGAGGCCCAGACTCAGGCTCCATGCGGATGATTTCATTTTAAGCATCGGCTACCCCCGTATTGTCTCGATTCGATTCATGGCGTTCGGAAGAAATCATACCTTCCCTGCAGATGCGTTCGAGCCGCGGCCGACCGCGAACGGAACGGACTGCCCGCCCGCTCCCTTGACCGAGCTATTTCTTAGCCTTGGGCTTGGCGGCTCTCGATTTGGCCTTGCCCTTCAAGGCGTACTTCCGAATGAATTTTTCGGTCAGGTCCCGGGCTTCGGTATCCGTGTATTGGCGCGGGGGGGACTTCATGAAATAGGAGGCGGGACCGTAGAGGGCCCCGCTGACCTTGTGATTGAGGGCCAGCTTCGCGCAGCGGATGGCGTCGATGACGACCCCGGCCGAATTGGGCGAATCCTCGACGGACAGCCGGCACTCCAGGTTCATCGGGACGTCCCCGAAATGGCGGCTTTCGATCCGCAGGAAGCAGAGCTTGTTGTCCTTCTGCCAGGGGACGTAATCGCTGGGCCCGACATGGACGTTGTCGGGGTCTATCGACAGGCCGCGGTTCTTGATCTGGGAGACGACGGCGTTGGTCTTGGACTTTTTCTTGGAGTCCAGGCGCTCCCGCTCGAGCATGTTCAGGAAGTCCGTGTTCCCTCCCGTGTTGAGCTGGTAGGTCCGCTCGACCGGCATGCCCCGGTCCATGAACAGGTTGGTCAGCACCCGGTGGAGGATGGTCGCTCCGACCTGGCTCTTGATGTCGTCGCCGATGATGGGGAGCTTCCGCTTCTCGAAGCGGCTCTGCCAGTATTTTTCGGAGGCGATGAAGACCGGGATGCAGTTGATGAATCCGCAGCCCGCCTCGAGGACCAGCTCGACGTACCATTTGGTCGCCTCCTCGCTCCCGACCGGGAGGTAGCTGATGACGACGTCGGTCTTGGTCTCGCGCAGGATCGAGACGATGTCGGCGGTCGGCCCGGGGGCCTTCTCGATGATCTGGGACAGATACTTGCCCAGGCCGTCGTGGGTCATCCCGCGCTGGACCTTGACGTTGAGGGGCGGGACCTTGGCGAAGACGGTCGTGTTGTTGGGCTTGGTGACGATGGCCTCGGCCAGATCTTTGCCGACCTTGTTCTTGTCGATGTCGAAGGCGGCCACGAACTCGATGTCGCGGATGTGGTAACCGCCCAGGTTGACGTGCATGACGCCCGGGACGGAATCGCTCTCGCTGGCGTTCTTGTAGTATTCGACGCCCTGGATCAGGGAGCTGGCGCAGTTGCCGACGCCGATGATGGCGACCCGGATCTTATCCATGGCTTCAAACCTCCTTCTTGTCCGCTGGGACGTTCAGGCCTTTTTCCGCCCGGCGGACGTAGGCGATCCGCTGGATGGCGGTCATATGGGAAAAGAACGCAATCAGGCAGAGGGCGACGGCCATGGCCGGGTCGAAGACCCGAAACAGGGCGCCCAGGATGGAGGCCGTGGCCAGCAGGACCATCCGCTCGGCCCGCTGCATGATCCCGACCTTGCAGTCGAACCCCAGCCCTTCGGCCCGGGCCCGGGTGTAGCTGACCATGGTCGAGCCCAGGAAGCCGAAGAAGATGACCCAGAGGACCCAGGAAGCCCGGAAATGCCAGGCCAGGCCCGCTAAAATCAGGAACTCCGAGTAGCGATCGAGCGAGGAATCGAAGATGGCGCCGTAGCGGCTCTTCTTGTTGGAACGGACCGCGACTTTACCGTCGAGGATGTCCAGGACGCCGCAGAGGATGACGGCCAGGCCCGCCCAGAGAGGCTCGTTCAGGAAATAGAGAAGCCCCACGGCCGCCCCGGCCGCGAGCCCGACCAGGCTCAGGGTGTTGGGCGTGATCCGGAGCTTGACGAACAGGACGGAGATCCTTTCGAAGAAGGCGAGGGTGGCCGCAATCCAAGCTCCGGGAAGGAAACGATACGTTTGCGGTTTAGATGTGCTCATAGCTCTCACCCGGCTGGAGACGCCGAAATTGCAAATTACCTTAAAACGGGGTGAAAAATCAAGTCGGCCCGGTCTCAGCCCGATTATTCCTTGTCCCGACTTGTAACTTTTCGGCCGAAATCGTCGTATAATAAATGATGTTCAGGCCGGTGTCGGCGCAATGCCGGGGGAATAAATCCCGAGATGGGGTGTAAATTCTTTAGCCGGAAGACTATCCAAAGGAGCCTGCCCATGAGAGTTCGTCAGCGGATCGTGCGGGTCCTGCTGGTCGTCTTGGCCCTGTCCTGGGCGTCGGGCCTTGTCGCCCAGGAGGACGGGGCGGACATCGAGGCTCTGAAGAAGAGCGCGCCCAAGGTCTATCTCGATTGCGGAAGCTGCGATATCGACTATATCAAGACCGAAATCACCTTTGTCAATTACGTCCGGGACCGCAAGGAAGCCCAGGTCCACATCCTGATCACGACCATGCGGACCGGCGGCGGCGGCCGGGAATACACCTTGAACTTTTTGGGACAGAACGAGTTCGCCGGCGTCGATGACGTCCAGAAGTATTACGCCGGCAAGATCGATACCGACGACGAAGTCCGCCAGGGCCTGGTTAAGGTCCTCAAAATCGGCTTGATGCCCTATGTCGCCCGGACTCCGATCGCCTCGCGCATCGCCCTCAATTGGACCCCGGAGGACAAGCCGGCCGAGGGCAAGGACCGCTGGAATTTCTGGGTCTTCAGCCTCAGCGGGAGCGGATACTTCAACGGGGAATCGTCTTATAATTACCGCTCGCTCAGTCTCAATTGTTCGGCCAACCGGGTCACTCCCGAACTCAAGATCGGGCTGTCCGCGTCGACCCGCTACAGCAAGAGTCTATTCAGCTATGACAGCGGTTCCATCGAGAGCCCTTCGGACAGCTCCTACTTCAACGGGCTGATCGTCAAGAGCCTGGACGACCACTGGTCGGTCGGAGGCTATTTCGAGGCCGAATCTTCGAACTACGAGAACATCAGAGTCGGCGTCGAGATCGCGCCGGCGGTTGAATTCAACCTCTTTCCTTATTCCGAATCCACTCGGCGCCAGCTCCGTTTCCTCTATAAAATGGGATTCCGGACCGTCCGCTACCGGGAGGAAACGATTTTCTTGAAGACCTCCGAGAAGCTCTGGAATGAATCCCTGTCGGCGAGCCTCGAGCTGAAGGAGAAGTGGGGAACGATCAGCGCCTCGCTCTCCGGCTCCCACTACTTCCACGACTTCAGCAAATACAGCCTCAACCTGTTCGGCATCGTCTCCCTCCAGCTCGTCAAGGGGCTCAACCTGTTCGCCCTCGGAAGCGGCTCCCGCATCCATGACCAGCTGTCCCTCATCCGGGCCGGCGTGACCCTCGATGAGGTTCTCCTCCAGCGCAGACAGCTCGCCACGACCTACAATTATTTCTTTTCGGTCGGGCTGAGCTTCACCGTCGGCTCCGTCTACACCAACGTCGTCAACCCCCGCTTCGGCTCCACCGGCGGGGGCGGCATGTCCATTTCGATCGGCGATTAAGGGGAATTCCATGAACATGACAAGAGCGCTCAAGAGACTGGCCCTGGCCGGGCTCGGACTGGCCGTCTTCGGCGGGTGGGCCGCGGCGGCCCCGGCCGCGAACGCCGATCTGGTTCAATCGGCATCCGGGTTCACGATCCAAACGCCGCCCCGGGTCTTTCTCGACTGTCCCGGCTGCAACATCGCCGGCCTGCAGAAAGAGATCGCTTTCGTCGAGTGGGTCGCGGCGGCCGGCGACGCCCAGGTCGTCATCGCCATCACTTCCGAAGCGGCCGCTTCGGGCGAGACGGTCTATAAGATTCAATTCCGAGGGCAGCGGGAATTCAACGGGGACGACAGCAGCCTCGACTATACGGCCGGGCCGGAGCCGAATCCGGACGACCTCAAGGCTGGACTGGGACGGACCCTCAAGCTGGGGTTGATGCGCTACGTGGGCAAAACCCCCGTCGCCAAGCGAATCGATATTGCCCTCAAGGACAAGGTTATGCCCACCTCCGTCGTCGATCCCTGGAACTTCTGGGTGTTCAGCCTCAGCCTGGACGGTTTCTTCAACGGCGAGGCTTCGACCAAGTACCGCTCGATCTACGGCTCCGTCTCGGCCAACCGGACGACGCTGGATTGGAAGATCCGCCTGTCCGCCAACGCCAGTTCCTACAAGAACGTCTTTAAATACGAGGGCGAGGAGATCGTCAGCACTTCGGAAAGCCGGTCCTTCCAGGGGATGATCGTCCGGAGCCTGGACGATCATTGGTCGGTCGGGGGGTATCTTTCGGTCTATTCCTCGACCTACAGCAACTACGATGTCAACGCCAGGATCGCCCCGGCCGTCGAGTTCGACCTCTTCCCTTACTCCCAATCGACCCGGCACCAACTTCGCTTCCTTTACATGATCGGGTTCAACTTGGTGCGCTACCAGGAGGAGACGATCTTCAACAAGACGAGGGAGAGCCTCCTCGCTCAATCTGTCGACGTGACGCTCGATCTCAACCGGAAATGGGGAACGGCCAGCGCCTCGCTCGAGGGTTCGCACTACCTCCATGATTTCAAGAAGAACCGGGTCGCCCTCACCGGGGAGATCTCGGTCCGGCTGTTCAAGGGATTGTCGTTCAACATCGACGGCGGCGGAACGAGAATCCGCGACCAGCTTAACCTGGCCAAGGGCGGGGCCACGCTCGAGGAAGTATTACTAAGGCGCAAACAACTGGCGACAAGCTACGATTATTATTTCTCGGTCGGGTTGAGCTTCAGCTTCGGCTCGATCCGGAGCAACGTCGTCAATCCGCGCTTCGGGACCGGCGGCAGCAGCATATCGATAAGCTTCTGATTCGGGTGCGGCCGGCGGGCGTCGAGGGGGCCCGCCCGCTGAAAATGTGATGCAAGAAGTGGGTTGTTTAGGTAGACTATACCTGGATTACAACAATGCGTCCCGCTTGGAAACGCCGGCTGCGAAGGACCCTCTTCCTCCTGGCCGGCCTGTCCGCGTTGTTTGTGGCTTTGATCATTCTCGCCGACTCGGGCTGGGTCAAGCGGCGGCTGATCGGCCTGGCCGACCGGAAGCTCCGTTCCGGCTTCGGGCTTTCGCTCCAGGTCGGGGATGCCAGTCTCCGGCTGGCGAGCCTTTCCGCTTCGCTCCGCGACGTCCGGCTGTCGTCCCTCCAAAGCGGTCCCGCCCCCGTTCGGACGTTCGCCGCGTCCGAGGTCGCGATCAACCTCGCCTGGTCGGGCCTGTTGACCGGGCATATTCATATCCAGGAAGTCCGCCTCGTCCGGCCCCGCGTCGAGATCGCGGTGCCGGCGGGCCCGGCCCGCGCCGCCCCGGCCGGAGCCTCGGGGCTTTCCCGCCCCGCCCGGAAGCCGGTCTCTGTCCGCGTCGACAAATTCACGCTTATTGACGGTGAAGCGCTTCTCGACGGAAGCGGCCGATCGTTTTCGGCCGACCTGCGGGAGATCCGGCTCGACCTCCGCTATCTTCCGGAGGACAAAGACCATCAGGGGACCTTGGCCTGCGGCGGCGGCCGGATGATCCTCTCCGGGAACGAGATTCCGATCAGGAGCGTCGAATCCGAATTCAGGATCAACGAGGGCCGGATCGGCGTCGAACGCTTCCTGGTCAGGACGAACCTTTCCTCCTTGGAAATCAAAGGCGAGGTTCGAAACATCCAGGCCGATCCGGTTTTCCGGGCCGATCTTGCCGCGAACCTCGACCTGGCGGAATGGACGCGGCTGATGCCCGCGCTGCCGTCCGGCCGAGGCGCCCTCGTTATCGACGGCCGCGTCGAAAGCGGGAGCGACGGAATCCGTTTTTCGGCGGGGGCTCGATCGACCGGCCTGAAGCTCGAGGGACTGCCCGATCTCTCTTTCCGGGCCGCCCTCGAAGGAAATCCCCGTTTCTTCAAGCTGACCGAGTTCATCGTGGAGGCGGCGGGAGGCCGCCTGGAGGGCCGGGGCGAATTCCATCCGCCGGGGGAAGGGGAGTCCCGTCTCAACCTTGGCTGGAAGGGTTTCAGTCTCGTCCGTCTCGCGGATTTTTTTCCCCGAATCCCGGTCCTTCCGGCAACCGCCTAGTGAGAAGTCAGTGCGACATGGGAGGATTGGCGGCCCGAGGCGATACGCGCCTCGGGACGGGCGGCGCTTCGTCCCTTGGATCCATCGCTGCTTGGCGCGGCCGGGGCGGCTTTTCCTCTTGAGGGAGCGATCGAATTCGGATTGTCCAAGGAAGGGATCGAGATCAGTCGCGCCGATTTCAAGGCCGCGGGCGCCGAGCTTTCTTTCTCAGGGCGCTTGGGGCGGGACCGCGTCATCCGCGCCCGGTTCCGGGCCTTTTTTGATAATTTGGCCGAGACGGCCCGGTACGCCGGAATGCTGGGTGCCCCGGCCTCTCTTCCCGCGATCGGCGGCCGGGCCCGTCTTGAGGGACGAATGGAGGGGGCGCTTCCGCGCCCCTCCGTCCGCGCCGAGCGTGTGGCGGAGCGGATCTCCTTGAAAGCGTTGTTCGTGGATTCGGCCGAAGCCGTCCTATCCCTTGACCCGTTCGCCGACGCTACCCCGCCTAGAAGGCGGGGCTTAAAATCGGAGCCCCGCCTTTCAAGGCGGGGACGAGAAGAGAGGCTCAGGGTTAACCCCGAACAAGCCCCGGCATTCATGCCGGGGAGTCGAGGGGTTGACCGGGTGGCCGTCGAAATCTCGCGGTTCAAAGCGAAGATCGGCGAGGGGACCGTCGAGGCCTCGGGGCGACTCTTTTTGAACAACCCGGGCCGGCCGTCCGGTCGGATTTCGTTGACTCTGGCCGGTCTCCCCATCGAAGCGTTTTCGTCGTTCCTCCCGGAAAAATTCGGAACGGGATTCGGGGGAGCTCTCGACGCCGGAGTGGAGGTCTCGGGCCGCCTGGACCGGCCGCGGCTGGATTTCAGGATCAAGGCATCTCCCCTCCAGGTCCGAGGGCTTCGCCTGTCTTCCGTCTCCGCTTCCGGCCGCTTCGAGGCCGGCGGCCCGGTCGCCGTCGACGAATTCCGGATCGTCAGCGATGGGGGGACCATCGAAGGAGGCTTGAGCCTGGATTCCGGGCGCCGCGAATTCTCGGTCAAAGCCTGGACCTCCGGCATCGACCTGGCCGTCCTCCATCCTTTCTTTCCCGGTCAGGCGCCCTCGGGGCGAATCGTTTTCAAGCTTGAAGGCGGCGGCCCCTTTGAAAAACCGGTCGGAACCTTCCGGCTTGACGCGGAGCGGGTCAAAACCACGGCGTTCTCGATTCCCGGCATCGGGCTCAAACTGGAATCGGACGGGACAGCGGCCCGGGCGGTCCTGACCTCGGCCGATCCAGGGGTCCTGATCGAGGCGGAGGTCCCGCTGCGCAAACCGCATATTGTTTCAGGGCGGCTCAAAACCGAACGAATCGTCCTGGACCGGATCCTCCGTCCGGAAAAAGGGGAGGCATCCGCCGGCGCGCCGGCGTTCGTCGCCGAAGGGACGTTCTCTCTTCCCCTTGAAGACCTGGACGGCTTCACCGCCCGCCTTTCTTTTTCCGGTTTCGACCTGGGGAGCTTGGCGGCTTTCTCCGGGGGGAAAATCCCTCCCGGCCTGGGCGGCGAAATCGGAGGATGGCTCGACCTCGTCGGGAATCCCGGCTCGTTCGACCGGATCAAAGCCGAGGGCGAGATCGGCCGCCTTCGCATCTCCTACGACCGCTTCTTTCTCGAAAACAAGGGCCCGATTCGTCTCGGATTCCGTGACGGCGCCTTCGAGCTCAAGGAGTTGCGCCTCGCCAACGCGGACTCCGAGATCCGAGCCTCGGGCGCGATTCGCGGCCTCCCGGCCCGCCCCGAAATCGAGGGCCGGGTTTCCCTCGATATCGACGCCTCACTCATTCCCCGGGATCTATTCGACGCCATGGTCGGCGGCCGGTTCAAGCTGGACCTGGATATCAAGGGGCAGCTCCTCCGGCCCCGTATCCTGGGCGAAGGGACACTGACCTCCGGCTTTTTCCAGCCCGATGATTTTCCCTTGACCATCAGCGACGCGGCTCTTCGTCTCGATTTCCGAGACCGCGCCGTCGTCTTGACTGAAGGCCGGGGTTCGGCCAACGGCGGCCCTTTCAATCTTTCCGGGCGGGCTGATCTCGGAGACGGCTTCAAGTTGAGCAAGGCCAAGCTCGAGGCCGGTTTCAAAGGCCTGCGCCTGAACTATCCCCCCGGTCTTATCACCGTTTCGGAAGGCAGCGGCCGGCTGGAAGGCGACGGCCGGACCTGGACGATTTCCGGGGATGTCCGGGTCGTTCAGGGATCGTTCCGGGAGGATGTTTACCCCGGCGCCGAGCTGCTGGGTTTCTCCAGCCTGCCCCTGATCCAAACGCGAGTGGAGACGCCGGCCTACTACCACGACTTCAAGCTCGACCTAGGCGTTTCGACGACCGGCCCGTTCCTCGTCCGCAACAACATGGCCGACCTCGGGCTCGAGGCCAACCTTCGGGTCGGCGGGACGATCGCGATGCCGCTCCTGTCCGGACGGGTTCAGAACACGGCCGTCGGAGAGGTTGTCTTCGGCGAACGGCGCTACACGGTGGAGACGGCCCGGGTCGAGTTCCTCGGCAAGGGCACCGTCAGCCCGGACGTCGACATTGTCGCCCATACGCAGCTGCGCCATCGGATGGAGGATCTCGATGTCCGGCTGCGGATTTCGGGAACGGCCCCTGAGCTGTCCTACGATTTGACGTCCTTTCCGCCGCGCTCCCGGGAGGAATTGTCCCTGCTCATCCTGACCGGTAAGGGCCTCGACGAGATCCGCGGGAGCGCCGTCAACACCTTGGGGAGCCAGATGATTCTCTATTTCGCCTCGCCCCTGGCTTCTCCCGTCGCGGCCGGGATCCGCAAGCTCCTCAGGGTGGATGACGTAACCATCGAGCCGCTGAACATCGCCTCCGAAGCGGATCCCGGCGCCCGGCTGACGTTTTCCAAAAAGGTCTCGGCCCGGGCGTCCTTGACCTATTCCCTCGACATCAGCCGGAGCCAACGCCAGACCTGGCTGGTCGACTACAACCTGATCCGGAACTTTTCGCTGCGGGGTTTCCGCAAGGACGACGGGAGCTACGGCGGCAGCCTTAAGCATTCGTTTTCCCTGGGCGGTCCTCCGCCGCTCGGCGATGAAGCGCGGCTGTCCGGCGCGAAGCCCCGACTCCTCACGGAAGTGAGCATCGCGGGAGACCCGCGCCTGCCCCAGGCCCGGCTCGAGAAAGCCTGGGCGCCCCTACGGGCGGATTCGGTCTTCCGCGTCTCCGACATCGGCCTTGCCGTGGACGCCTTGACCCGGCTCTATAAGCACGAGGGATACGCCAACGTGTCCGTCACTCCCGAGATCCGCGAAAGCGGACCGGACGGCACGGCCGTCCTTTTCCGGATCGAGGCCGGCGATCCCGTTGCCTTCGTCTTTCGCGGGGACGGAATCTCGCGGCGTCTCAAGAACAGGATTCGCGACGCCTGGACCGGGAAACTTCCCGAGGCCTCGAACCTCGGCGAGGCCCGGAGGATCATCCTCGAATCCCTCAGGCGCGGCCGGTATTACGCGGCCGATGTCGAAGCGGCGGCCGTCCGTTCGCCGGGCGCGACGACATACACGTTCTCGGTGGCCAGGAACGGCCGCTACACAATCGGCCGGTTCGAGGTCCTGGGAAGAGCGTCCGTTCCCGAGAAGGTCATCCGCAAGGCGGCCTCCCAGGTTCCGCTCTCCGGTAGCCGCGGACTTTGGAATCTCGTCAACCAGCCGCGCTTGGCCGTCCGCTCCGTCAAGCGGGCGCTCCTGGACCGAGGCTTCACGAAGGCGGCCGTCGAACCGCCCAGGATCATCGAAGACAAGGAGCGGCGCCTGATCGACATCGTCCTTCCCGTCGAGGCGGGACCGCTGAGCCGCGTCCGGAGCGTGGCCTTTATCGGGAACAGCCTGTTCGGTCCCGAAGAGCTGCGCCGCGTCCTGCGGTTGATCGAGGGCCGGCCGTTCGCGCCGGACCGTCTCCCCGAAGACAAGACGGCCCTTCACAATCTCGATCGAGGCCGGGGCTTCGCGAGCACCGAGATCGATGCCGCGGCGATCCCGGCTGGCGGGGACGATCTGGACCTGGTCTTTACCATAAAGGAAGGGACCCGGCATATCGCAGCCGACTTCGATGTCCGAGGCCTCGTCCGGACGAGCCGATCCTTCGTCCTGAAGACATTCGGCCTCAAGGCGGGCGAACCCCTCAGCCTGGACCGCCTGGCCCTGGGCCAAAAGCGGCTCTACGATACCGGGGCCTTCGCCGGCGTCAGCGTCTTCAGCCTTCCCCCGACCGGACCTGAAACGGGAGAAAACAGGACGGAGACGGTCGTCATCGAGGTCCGGGAGGCGCCGCCCCTGGCCGCGACCTACGGCGTTCGCTACAACTCGGAGGAGAAGTTCGAGGGATTCGGAGAGATCGGAATCCGCAATCTATTCGGCGCCGGCCGGAGCGGCCTTGCCTCCTACCGGCAGAACGCCCGCCAGCGTGACATGAGGCTGTCTTTCCAGTCCCCCAGCCTTTTCGGCCTTCGCCTCAACCTCCTGTCGGCCTTTTATTCCAAGCGCGATATCCGGGAGTATTTCACCACCGACGAGACGGGCTTGACTCTCCAGAGCAGCCTCCGGCTGCCCCTCCAGTTCTCCCTGTCGGCTCTCTATCGTCTGAACAAGATCCACACCTTTGAGCCCGTGCCGCTCGGCCCGTTCCCCTTCGATATCTCCCTCTTTCTGTCCGAGGTCGGAGCCGTCCTCGTCCGCGATACGCGGGACGACCTCCTCGATCCGCGGCGCGGCTCATTTCTCTCCCTGGCCTTGATCTATTCCCCCGAGTTCCTGGGCACCGAGCTGCCCTACATCAGCGCTTTCGGCCAATTCGCTTTGAACCTGAGCTTCGGGCCGGGCCTGGTCTGGGCGTCGGGTTTGCGCGTCGGGCTGGCCGATGCCTACGACCAGGTCCTCATCCCCAGCCGGAGGTTTTACGCCGGCGGCGGCAATTCCATTCGCGGTTTCAGACAGGACCGGGTCGGACCGATCGACCCCTACTTGGACATGCCGGAGGGCGGTGAGGCCGTCCTTATTTTCAACCAGGAGCTGCGCTTTCCTCTCCTCAAGCCGGTGTCGGGAGCGGTTTTTTACGACGCGGGCAACGTCTATCCGACGGTCCGGGATATCCGGATCTCGGAATTCCGGCACAGCTTGGGACTGGGGCTGCGGATCGCGGGTCCGCTCGGGCTCCTCCGCGTCGATTACGGATTCAACCTGGCGCCGCGGCCGGGCGAATCCCGCGGCGTTTTCACCATCAGCATCGGACAGGCGTAAGGAGTCAGCCGCCGTCTGCCAGGGTCCGCGATCAGCGTTTGAGGAGGTTGAGGAAGTTCCGGACTTGCGGGGCTTCCGGCGCCAGAGGGGCCAGCGTCAGGAATTTTTCCAAATGGACGATGGTCAAGTCCTTGCGCTTTTTCTGATTGTAGGCGAGGCCGAGGTTGTAGTGGGCATAGGCATGAAGGGAGTCGAACTCCAGGCCTTTCTCGAAGGCGGCGATGGCCGCGTCCGTGTTTTTCAAGTACCCCTGGACGACGCCCCGTTGATAATAAGCTTCTGTGCATTTGGGGTCTAAGGATAGGGCCATCGCTATCTCTTTTTCGGCTTCCGGGTAGTTCGCCTTTTTGATCCAGACCTGAGCCAGCCCGGCGTGGCCGAGCGCGTAATCGGACTTCTCGGTAAGGATCGCGCAGAACTCGCCGCGGGCGGCATCGGTGTTGCCGAGCTGGAGGAGGGCGACGCCGCGGAAATAGGCGATGTCCAGGTTCTTGGGGTTTTGGGCCAAGGCCGCCTCAAAACTGGCCTTGGCGTCTCCGGGCTTGCCCCGGAGAAGGAGAGCCTTGCCGCGGGCGAACGGTTCCTGGGGAAGATCCTGGAGAGCGAATAGTCCGGTCCCCAAGACGGCCAACGAGAGAAAGAGGACGAAGACGAACCCCATTCCCGATTTTTCCAAAAACGCGATCTTTCGCAGGGTCATTTCGTTCCTCCCTCAAACGATGATATTCTTAACTATTCTATCATACGCGGAAACGGCTCTCAAGATGCAGAAATCGATTTTCCCCATAGAACGGGATGATTGAGATCCCGGCGTCTCCGGCCAAGGTTGACATCGTTCCGCCCGGTAAATAACATCTTATCTTAAGCAGCGTGGGGCGCAAACCCGCGGCGATCGAAGGAGGCTCGGCGTGTCCGGAAAAAAATCCATCCCGCAAAGAATCGGTTTTCGCGTTTTCTTAGTCTCTTTTCTATTTGCGATCCTGGCGGCGACGGCGGTTGCGGCCAAGGAGCCCGCGTCGCTGCCGCCGGACCTCGACGCCGCCCTGGCCAAGGTCTTGAAGGCATTCGAAGTTCCGGGCGTCGGCTTGGCCGTCGTCAAGGACGGCAAGGTCCTGGTCGCTAAAGGCTACGGCGTCCGGAAGCTGGGCGAGCCGGCTGCCGTGGACGCCCAAACCCTGTTCGCGATCGCCTCCAACACCAAGGTATTCACGGCCACGGCCCTCGGTCTCCTTGTTGAAGAGGGGAAGCTCGAGTGGGACGGACCGGTCATCCGCTACTTGCCCTGGTTCCAGCTCGGGGATCCCTACCTGACGCGCGAACTGACCGTCCGCGACCTTCTCGTCCACCGGAGCGGGCTCGGGCTCGGCGCCGGAGATCTCCTCCTTTGGCCGCCATCGACCTACGGCCGGACGGAGATCGTCAAACGCCTCCGCTTCGTTCCCTTGGCGACGAGTTTCCGGAGCGCCTACGCTTACGACAACGTCCTCTACATCGCGGCCGGCGAGGTCATCCAGGCCGTTTCGGGCCGGACTTGGGAGGATTTCCTGACCGAACGGATCCTGAAAAAAGTCGGGATGGCGGGAAGCACGGTCCGTTTCGCGGACTTCAGCGGAGCCCCGAACGCCGCCGCGGCCCACGCGCCGATCGACGGCGTCGTCCGCGAAGTCAAGCCGTTCGAGAGCGACAACATGAATCCGGCCGGCGGGATCGCTTCGAGCGCCGCGGACATGGCGAAATGGGCCCTAATCCTTCTCAACGAGGGGCGCCTCGGCGACGGCTCGCGCCTCTTCTCGGAGCGGACGGCCCGCGAGCTGATGACGATCGTGACGCCGATGCCGATCGGCGCGCCTCCGGCCGAGCTGGCCGCCCTGCGCAGGAACTTCAACGGCTACGCGCTCGGCCTGGGCGTCCACGATTACCGGGGCCGCAAGATCGTGACCCATACGGGCGGGCTTTCGGGCTACGTATCGAAGGTCACCCTGGTCCCGGAGCTGGGGTTGGGGGTCGTCGTCCTGACCAACCAGGAGTCGACCGAGGCCTTCATGGCCGTCACTTATCATATTCTCGATTATTACTTGGCCGCGCCCCGGACCGACTGGGTCGCCGCCTACCTGGCCGTCCGCGGCCGCCAGAGGGCCCAGACGGCCGCTGTCGTCGATAAAGCGGCGGCCTCCCGCGACGCCGCCTCGCGTCCTTCGCTGCCCCTCGCCCGATACGCCGGCCTCTACCGCGACGCCTGGTACGGCGACATCGCGATCGAGGAAGAAGGCGGAAAGCTCGTCGTGCGCTTCGCCCATACGCCGGGCCTGGTCGGGGACTGCGAGCACTGGCAGTACGACACGTTTGTCGTCCGCTGGCGGGACCGGGAGCTCCGGGCCGACGCCTTCCTGACCTTCGCCCTGAATCCGGACGGGACGATCGACCGGGCCAAGATGGCGCCGGTTTCGCCCGACACGGACTTCAGCTACGATTTTCAGGACCTCGTCCTCAAGCCGGTCCGGAAGTGAGGATTCAGCTTGAGCTTCGCCTGGAGGGAGGCCAGGATTGATCCCGGTTTTTTAGGCTTCGCCGTAATCGGGCGGCTTAAAGCCGGGGTCGGTCGCGGACACGACGCGGCCGCGGACCGTATAGCGCCCCTTGGCCAGCACCCGGTAGGCCCGGCGCGCGGATTCGGCGAGGATGATGACCGAGCAGGCCATGATGACGGCCGTGAGGGACACGTTGATGACGCCCAAGATCCGCTGGCCCGGCTTGGAGACGAGCGGTAGGAAATTGTCGAAAATGTTCCGCCAGCCCGCATAGAGGGTCGTGGAAGCGACGAAGACGAGCGGGACCAGGCTCACCCAGACATAGCGGACTTTGCCCGCGTTGATGATGGCGGCCGTGACGACCGCCAGAGCGACTCCGGCCAGCAGTTGGTTGGCCGTCCCGAACATGGGCCAGATCGTGGAGATATTCCCGGTCCAGATGAAGTAGGCCCAGGAGAAGACCACGAAAAAGGTGGCGGCGAGCGAGCCGGGGAGCCAGTCGGTCCGCTCGAACCGCTTCCAGACCCGGCCGCCGAATTCCTGGACGAGGAAACGGGCCACCCGCGTTCCGGTGTCGATGGTGGTCAGGATGAAGAGCGCCTCGAACATGATGGCGAAATGGTACCAGTAGGACATCAGCTTGCGCATGCCCGGAATGGCCGAGAAGATCTGGGCGAAGCCCACGGCCAGCGAGACGGCCCCGCCCGGCCGGCCCGCGATCTTCTCGCCGACTTCCCGGGAGAGCTCGGTCAGGTTGACCGGCTGCAGGCCCAGGGCCGCGAACTTGTCCGGGCTCAGGTTGATGGCGAAGTAGTCGCCGGGGAAGAGCGAGCAAGCGGCGACGAGGGCGATGACGCTGACGACGGATTCGACCAGCATGGCGCCGTAGCCGATCAGGCGCGCGTCCCTCTCCTTGGAGATCATCTTGGGGGTCGTTCCGGACGAGACAAGGGCGTGGAATCCCGAGACGGCGCCGCAGGCGATCGTGATAAACAGGAAAGGAAAGACCTTGCCGGGTATGATCGGGCCTCCTCCGTGGATGTAGGGAGTGAAAGCGGGCATTTTAAGGTTGGGATGGACGATGAAAACGCCGACTATAAGGGCCAGGATGGTTCCGATCTTGAGGTAGGAGCTCAGGTAGTCGCGCGGACAGAGGAGCAGCCAGACGGGCAGGACCGATGCCACGAAACC
>JALHUR010000221.1 GCA_022867325.1 Candidatus Aminicenantota bacterium
CCGCTTCATAGAGATAGCGGGGACGGCGCCAATCCCGAGCCATGTCCCGCCGCAGGTCGGATTTGACGCCGATCAGGATCTCCTTGGCCGGGGTCCTGATCGAGACGGCCAGGGCGGCCCCGGCCGGTTCGACCGGGACGAGTCCGATCCGGGAGGCCAGGTCCTTGGCCGGGACATCCGCCCCGTGAGGTATGAGGACGGTCACGAGCCCGGTCGTCTCGCCGAGCTCGAAGTGTTGGGCGGCCGTCTGATGGATGAGGAATTCGTCCTGGTAATGGCGCTTTTCGGGCTCGACCCCTTCCATCCGGAAATGAACGAGCGGGAAGTGGACGAGCAGGCGCTTGGCCGCGGGCAACTCCTCGGCCTGGATCCGGTCATAGGCCGTATCATACCAATGGGGGCCCTGTTCGAGGATCTTCCGCGTGTGCCAGAGCCCGGCCAGCGTGAAGAATTCCTCGCGCCGGGCCTTGAAGACGTCGAAAACGACGAACGCCTCCGGATCATGGACATAGACGACGATCCGGTCCCACTCGTAGCCCCAGCCTTCGTCCAGAAGGCGCGTCCGGCTGTAGTCGAAGTCGGGGAAGGCCAGGAAGTCTATCTTCTGTGTCCGCACCCGGCGATAAGAGCCCGCGTTGTGGAGGAAGTCGAGGATGGCCTGGCCCGGGACGGCGTCCCGGATGCTGTAGCGGGATTCGCCCCGGGCCTGGCCCATCCAGATTTTTTCGGGCCGGACGCAGAGGCGGTTGTGAAAGTAATCCTGGCGGTAGGCCCCGTAGGGACCCGACGGCATATAGTCCCGGTAGCCGGCGTCGTTGAGGAGGACCGAGCCGCCGCTCATGAGAAGGGCCAGGCCGTTCTCGTCGGCGTGGCCGTGGGTCATCTTTTCCTCCTCGACCGGGATCGTGTCCCGGAGGTAATCGCGGTAGGCCAGCCCGCCGTCGCCCTCGTCGCGGTAATTGAGGAGGAGGTAGGTCGAGTCCGCCTTCCAGCCGTTGCGGAAGACGATCTTTTTCCCGACGCCGTCCTCCAGGACTTCCCCGGACAGCGCGGCCGGCGGCCGGGCCGGGATCCCGTCCGCCCCCCAGCGGGCGCAATCGAGGAGGATGAGGCCGAGGCCGACGTTATCCGGCTTGGATAAATCGACGAAGCGGCGGGCGATCGTGGCGGCTGCCCACTTGAGCTCGGGGTCCCGATAGTGGCCGGCCGCAGCTTCGAAGAAGGCCAGGAAATGGGTCCAGTTCGAATAGCGGTGGGCGTCGCCGAAGTCGGGGACCATTCCGGCCGGATCCATCAAGCGGAGATAATAGCGGGCGTAATAGTACATGACGGGAGTCCGGAGGAGCTCGGGGACCCGGTTGAGGGCGTCGGCGTAGCCGAGCAGGGAATAGAGCCAGACGCCGTGGTAAACGGTCGCGTCCTCGATCTGCCAGTTCCCCCAGTTGTCGTCGCCCAGGGCCCGGCGCTGCATCTCCCATTTCGGGGCGTCGGGGTGGCCGGGGAGGGCCCGGACCGCCCAGGCCAGCGACTCGGCCCGGAGCGCGGACCTGTTCATCGGCCCCCATTCCTGGGTTCGGAGCAAGTAGGCCATGCTGTGTCCGACCAGGTCCTCGATACGTTTCCGTTCGGCCGCGCCGAGCAGGGTCGAGGAACGCACGGCGTCGTAGGCCCGGATGAAGCGCATGACCGTGAAGAAATCGGGAAGGGCGGGGATGCCCTCGGCGTAATCGGGCCGCCGCTTGAGCGACGACTCGGGGTAGATCGACCGGAAATCGCCGTAGCCGAGAAGAATTTGGGCGGCGCGGCGGCCGTACTCGGGTTTCCGTTCCGTCTGGAAGAGATGTCCGTAGATGACGGCCGTCTCGAGAAGCCCGCCCGGCGGCCGGTAGCCGAACACATTGTCGGGGTCGAAGCTTGTCTTCCATTTCGCGATGATGTCGTCCCTGTGGGCGTAAGCCCAATCGGCCGAGGCCTTGGCGTAGGCCAAGTAACGGGCGCGCGGCACGGGCTCCGGCGACGTCGGGGCCGGGATGGAGACGGCCGATCCGGACGGAAGGAAAGCCGTCGAAAGGATGAGGATTGCAAGGAGGCGGTTTCGGATGATGGCCATGGGACCCTCCTCCCTCATTATATGGATTTTTTCATTCCGGGCCTAATGATACAAACCGTCCTCGGAGCTCAGTGCGGGACGGCTCGTAAGTTTCATACTTAATCTCGATCTGTGATAAAATCACCGTACTTTATGACGGAGGTGACGAGATGAGCCGGACGGTCAAGAGACGGGAATTTTACAAGGATTCGGCCAAGATCGGGCTTGTCTTTGCCGCCGGTTGCGCGACGCCTTTCCGCCTGGCGGGCGGTCCGGAAGATCCTGCGGCCGGGGCGGCCGACATGATCGCCGTCGTGACCGGGGACGATTTCGGCGCCTGCGCCGTCAAGGCCGTCGGCCTCCTGGGAGGAATGAAGCTTTTCGTGCCGAAAGGGTCCAAAGTCGCCCTTCTTCCCAACGTCCAGAGCAGCCATCCCGGGACCTTCAGCAAACCCGAGATCCTGCGGGCGGTCGTCCGGATGTGCAAAGAGGCCGGCGCGGCCGAGGTCAACTGCCTGAGCGTCCAGCCCCAGAAGGCCTGGGACGACACGGGCCTGGCCCGCGTCCTCCAGGAGGAGGGAGCGGGGCTCAAGCTTTTCGCCAAGGACGAGGCGAATTTCGAGGCCGTTCCCATTCCCGGCGGCAAGGCCCTCAAGGAGGCGAGGATTCTCAAGGAGTTCTTTGCCCACGACGTCCTCATCAATATGCCGATCACCAAGGACCATGCCGGGAACCGATTCACCGGGACGATGAAGAACCTGATGGGGCTCAATTCCCCGGTCTCGAATCGGACCTTCCACCGCCCGAACTGGAAGACCGACCCGGCCGATCTCGAGCACCTCGACCGGAGCATCGTCGACCTCAACACCGTCGTCAAACCGGCCCTCAACATCGTCGACGCCGCCGAGTTCATCGTCAGCAACGGCCCGTTCGGCCCGGGCGAGCTCCTCAAGCCCCGGAAGGTCGTGGCCGGCGCCGATCGCGTCGCGATCGACGCCTATTGCTGTACCCTCTGGGGCTTGCGGGGCGAAGACATCGTCATGATTAAAAGGGGGGCCGAACAGGGGTTGGGGACGATGGACCTGGCCAAGGTCAAGATCGTCGAGGCCGCTCTCTAAAATTCATTCCGGAGATGCAAATAATTCGGGGGACACATCACTTAATTCCAAGATGAGAAGTATCAGGGTTAAGCAAGGTCCGGAATTAAGTGATGTGTCCCCCGAATTCCCGGAATTCCGCGGGCGCCTGAGGCTCGTCCTGCTCGGGCTCGCTTTGGCCGTCTGCTTTGTTTCGTCCTGCCGGACGGGCGGCGGGGTTGCGGGCCTTTTGAAGATTCTTCCGGCCGAGGGAGAGGTCGCCGGCTGGCGGATGAAGGGAGACTCCCAGGTCTTCGCCGGCCAGGA
>JALHUR010000222.1 GCA_022867325.1 Candidatus Aminicenantota bacterium
CCGTCCTGTTTGAAAACCTTCTGTCCAAGCATCCCGAGATCTACTCGGTTCATCTCAACGCCGGCCTCTGCTACCTCAAGCTGGAGGACTTGGAGAAGGCGAAGGCCCAATTTCAAACGGTCCTCGATCGAATCTCCCGGACCGATGGGAGCTACGAGAATGAGATCGTTGCCGGGAAGGCGTTCGTCGGCCTGGGCGAGGTCGCGGCCCGCTCCGAAGACCTCCCTTCGGCCAAGGACTATTTCGACCGGGCGCTGAAGCTCGCCCCCGAAGACGAGATAACGTCCTACAACGTGGCCGAGATCCTATTTTCCACCCAGAAAATCGAAGAGGCGATCGGCTACTATGAGATGGCCCGCCGCATCAAGAAGGACTGGTCCAAGCCCGTCTTCAAGCTCGGCCTGGCCCACCTCAATAGGGGCGATTACGACAAGGCCCTCGAGTACCTGGCCCGGTTCATCGAGATGGACCCGGATAATCCCAACGTCCCTCAAGCCAGGGATATGATCGTAGCCATCAAGGGGATCATCAAAAAATAGCGCGTCCGAACCGCTTTAAGGCGTCGGGAGCGGGGGCGGGATTACTCGATCTCCTTGATGACGGCGGCCAGCGGCCGTTTCTTCGGGCCCGAGGTCGCCAGGGCGGGCCGGCCGACCGGGACCACGGCCATGAACTCGCCGTTCGGCTCGCCTAAAAGCTCCAGCACCTCATCCTTGATCAGGAACAGAATCCCCAGCCAGACGGCCCCCAAGCCGAGGGAGGCAGCCGCGAGGAGCATGTTCTCCACGGCGGCCGCCGAGCTCTGGATCTCCATGGTCCGGAAGAAATCCCGGGTTTCCCCGCTCTCGATCCTAAAAACCTCCCTCCCGTGGCGGATCAGGTCGCCCGTGTTGGCGACGGCGATAACGACGGGCGCCGCCGAGATCGTCCGCGCGGCCATGCGCAGAAGGACCGAGGCGGGGCGCGGGAAACCGGCCGCCCGCTTCGAGGCCAGGGCGGCCAGAGCCTCTTTCTTCCGGCCGCGGACGACCAGGAACCGCCACGACTGCCGATTCTCGGCCGATGGGGCGCGGTTGGCCGCGTCGAGGAGCTGCCGGATCAGGTCGTCGCCGACGTCCTCCTCCGTAAAGCGCCGAACGCTGTGGCGCTCCCGGATGGTCTTCAGCGTTTCGTTGCCGGCTTTATCGAAATCGAAGTCGGTTCTTGCCATGCCGGCCTATTTCAACATCTTGATGAAGACGCCCCCGACGACCGAGCGCGCCTGGAACCCGACCTTCCGGCCGTCACGCGTCCAGTACCAGTCCGTCAACGGGATCCGGTCCGGGGTCTCGTTGAGGAAGTCGAAGACGGGATCGACCAGGGCCGCGAAATCCTCGGGCCGGCCCGTCAGCGAGGCCGTCCACAGGATCCAGTCCAGCTTGGTGTATTCCTTCCGGTTGTCGAGCGGCAGCCCGTATTTCAACTGGACCTTCCGGTAATAGGCCATTTCCTTCTCGGCCAGCGACGGCGGGAACAATCCGTAGCCGAGGATCCGGTCCCAGACCAGGTTGTACTTCTGGCTCCAGGTGCCGGGCTTATCGAAGGCCAGCCGGTAGTGATCGCCGTCGTCGGCGAGCTTGAGCCATTCGCCCGCGAATTTCGAGGCGGTCGCGACATAGGCCTTGGCCTCGGCCCTCTTCCCCAGCCTCTCGCATAAGTCCGCGTAAGCCCTGAGCCCGAGGATCGCCTTGAGAGACAAGTTAGCGTTATGGGCGAGATGGCCGGCGAAGTCGTCCGTGCAGAGCTGGTTCTCGGGGTCGAGGCCCTTGGCTTTGAGGTATTCCGCCCAGCGGCGGAGAAGCGCTTCGTAGGGCCGGAAAAACTCGACGCCGTTCTCGGCCCTGGCCAGAGCCGCGGCCAGGATCAGCATGTTCCCGCTCTCCTCGACGGGCATCTGGTTTTCTTCGGTCTTGGCGCCTCCCCCGTACACTTGCCCGTTGGCATGGGGATAAGTCCCCAGGTCGTGGGGCGCGAACGGAAACGGCCACATCCCGCTCTTGGCGTAATCCAGGACGGGCCGAAGCATGGCCCGCATCAAGGGCGGGCTGAGGTGGAGATAAAGGGGCGCCGAGGGATAGATGACATCGACCGTCGAGATGCAGCCGTTGCTGAAGTTCTCCTTGGGGAAGAGGAGCGGCGTCCCGTCGATGTCGGCGGCCAGCTTGTGGGCGGCGATGGACTGCCTATAGGCCAGCGTCCCGATCCAGGCGTACTTCTCTCCTCCCGCCTGGGTCATGGCCGCCGTCAGCTTCTCGTCAAAATCGCGGCAGCGGGCCGTAAGGGTATCATAATCCCCGGCCGCCCGTTCCAGAAGGTCGGCCGCCTCCCAGCCGTCGCGCCTCCAGTAGGGCCTCAGCCTGCGATGGAAATACTCGATCGAGAATTGATCGTCGTAGGCGACCATCCAATGCCGCGCGACGGGATCCGGACCGACCTCGCCCAGGTCGAAGGAGACGGCCGCCACCGGATAGCCGTCCGAGACAGCCCGCGGCATCTCCGTCTCATCGCACGCCGGAAGGAGGCCGGAATTCCAGAATGTTCCCCGGCAGGTTTCGTGAGAGGCGAGTCGGGTCCGGCCTCCCGTCCCGATCGGGACGGCCAGATAGATGTATCCCCAGTCGATCCTCAGGTCGTCTCCTTTTTTTTCGAGGACGGGCTGGTCCTGGGACCCGAAAGAGAGGACGTCGAGCCCGGGGATCTCGAGCCGTCCCCAAACGACCTTCTGCTCGGGCATGTTGACGGCGATCTCGCTGCAGGCGTCGAAATAGAGTTGAACCTCGTGACGGGCGCCGTCCGTGCTCCGGACTTGGGCCGTGATATAGGTCAGGGGCCTGGACAGGATGTCGAGGTCAGACGGCAGGAGCGGGCAGAGAAAGGTCAGGGTCAGTTCGACACCGCCCTCAGCGAAGGCATAGACGGTCCTGGTCGGGAAAACCTCCAGGCGCGTCTGGGTCATCGGCTTCGACCCCCAGGGCTCGAGCCCCATGACCCGGTAGGCCTGCCCGTCGATGCGGACGAGGGCGGCCAGGGCGTGAGCCTGCCCCGTCCAGTGGACGGGCCAGCTGTCCGCGAGGTTGTCGCTCGCCGACCAGATGCTGAAATAGGGATCGTGCGTGACAAGAGGAACGGCCGGCGGCCTGAGAACGAGCCGCTTCTCGGCGCCCGCCAGGACGGCCGAGCCCAAACCGAATGCGAGAATCAGGACGATGACCCGAACGAGTCGTTGCCTTGACATGGAGGACTCCTTCCAAAAACCCCTTCCAACGTCCGCTTCGCTCCCTGCCTCCCCTTCTCGGGCGGGGCATGAACCCACGCCCTGCGACCAAGGGGGCATACCCCCTTGGATCCCCCGACGAGCGGCTCGGGGCATATTCTCCGCTCGTCAGCGGCCGACGTTCTCGCAGGGAATCTCGATCGGCGTCTGGCCCCAGCCGTCGAGCTGGAGCTTCTGAAACTCGTTGCCGAAAAACTCCTGCTTGAAGTTGACGAGCGTGATCAGGCGGCACTTGCCGTCCTTGCCCTTGACGGCGACGGCAGCCCGGATATCGCGGAACATTACGGCACCGGTCAGCTCGTGCCGCTGGATGTTCCATTCCTTGTCCTGGACGACGACGCTGAGAATATCGCCCTGGAAGCCCTCGTAACGGGATTTCTCAACGAGGGCTTTCATGGCTCCCTCGAGCCGGCGGTCTTTCATCCCCGGCTTGGGCATGAAGACGTTCTTGGTTTCGGCCCCGGCCAGCCGGGTGTGGAGGCTCTCGTAGTTTTGGAACGTGTTGCCCTCGATCGTAAACTCGCCCACGGCCAGATCCTTGTAGCGGTAGACGGCCAACTGAACCTTGTGGATCCCGCCCGGGAGCTTGCTGAGCAACTTCGTGAACTGCATCGGACCGCCCTTGGTGTGCTGGCTGTAGGAGTCCTGGTAGACGAGGTTGGGATCGCTGTAAGCCGTCATGCGGGCCGGCTCGGGCACGATGTCGATGACCAGGGCGCGCCGGTCCATGGCCTCGTTCCTGAGCATGAGGCTGGCGAAGTCCATCTCGCCGTCGACGGTCATTTTGAGCTCGAGGTACTCCTTGCCGCGGGGGGAGTCAAGGTCGAACAGCTTGTACCATTTATCGTCCATCAAGGCCGCCGCGTAGATGAAATCGCCCGATTTGAACGAAGTCGTCAGGTCCCTGGGATTGGCGAGATCGATCGGCTTCGTCGAGAAGACGACCTTCCCCCTGGGCGGCTCGGCGGCTTGGGACACGACAGCCAAGACCAGAAGCAGTCCGTAGAGAGCCCAACAACGATAATTCATGCCCGTTGCCTCCAACTCATAAAATGACGTCAGCCTATTTTCTATCTTTTACCGAGAGGATTTGTCAAGGACTGAAGCCGCCTCAGTTACCCTGCAGATCGGGAGGCGGCCCGGCCCGCCCAGGACGACGGCAACCGACTAAGACCGCTCGGATTCGGCGAAGGCGTCTTTTAAAAGCTTGCTCTGTCGCGCGAACGCCAAGCGAGGGCTCTTGGTCTCCTTCATCAAGGATATCTCTTGAGTCAGGAGCCGGGCAACGTACATGGTATAGGCGGCGGACCTTTGCGATTCCCTGATAAAAAGAGAGTGGTCGCGGTTGATGTAGACGATATTGCCCTCGGAGAAGCATTCCGGCCCGTTCTCGCCGAAAAAGTCCAGACACACCGAAACGGCCTGGTCGCCCATCTTGATTTTGCGGACGATGGCGTTCGGAGTGATTCTCTTGATCAGGGGATTCCTGCGTTTTCGCTTCTTCTCGGCTTGGGCCTCGGCCGTTCGCTCCCCCCGGTCGCTCTCCGGTTGGACCTCGCTCTCGACGGTCTTTCTCCGGGCCGTTTCCGCCGCGGCCCCTCCGATGCCCTTCTCTTCCCCGAGGGGTATGGGGCCGAAAGGAGAAAAATCAGGGTTGAGGGCCAATGCTCGATGGAGTCTCCGCAAGGCTTCCTTGACGGCCCGGCCGGCTTTGACGTCATCCCTCCGGTCGGCTTCCTTGCCGAGCTTTTTCTTGATGATGCCGACGAGCTTCTCCATGACTTTAAGAAACTCACGGTACTCGTCCGAATCCGTGATGAAATTCGAGCGGTCCGAGGTCAGCGGCAGGAAGTTGGCCTGGACCTCGCCCTTGATCCGGGCGATCGCCTTCCCCCAGGTCTCCATTCCGAACAGATCTTTCTTGACGGTGGCCCCTTTGACTTTGATTTCGATCCCAAGATCTTTGGGATCGGCCAGGGACTTCGGCGTAATGACGACCTCGCCCGAGACGGCGCCGAAACGGCAGCCTTCCAGGATCGGAATACGCTGGCCGGAGTAGCTTCTCGGAGCGACCTGACACCCATTGAGGAAGACGGCGAAACGGGGGGCCTTAAGGGGAACTCCCTCCCGGATTTTTTCCTCGGCGTCGCCCAGGCTGAACGGCTTGGTCAGGCCGGACAGGATGACGGTTGTTCCGTCGCCGGCCCCGGGATCGGGCCCGAAAATGTCGCAGGGGAGGCGCCAGGTTCCCCGGGAGGATTCCCAATCATCCTTGTCGAAAACGACGCGCGCCCCGAAATCCCCCCGCCGGGTCAGGACTTCGAACCGCGAGGCGGCGGCCAGCGAGGCGAACTTCCCGATGCCGAATTGGCCGATCCGTTCCCTCCCCAACCGGGGCGACACGGACCGGAGGACTTTTTCGTCGGACCCGATGACGAAATACTGGCGAAGCCCCTCCTCGTCCATGCCGGTGCCGTTGTCCTTGACCGTGATCGTATCAGCGTCGATCTCAACCCGGACTTCGGTCGCATCGGCGTCGTAAGCGTTGTTGATAAGCTCCCGGAGCAGCTCGACGCTTTCCGTGTAGAGCCGCTCGCCGATCGAAATGATGTGGCGCTTATCGACGGTGACTTCGAGTTCCTTCTTTTCCTTAATATTCATACCCATTCCGCCCGGTCGATTTTTTTATCCTATCGGCACAGATCGGCTCAAAGAATCGATCACCGGACCTTCATTGTTATTATAGCAAAGATATCCCTGAATCTCCACGGACTAACGTCCGTGGAATCCCGCGAAGGAGATTGAATATCAACCGCTGATCGCCTTCGCCCGATCCTCCGCCTGCCCACGAATTATTCCGGAGATACGCGACTTCATTCCGAATTGAGATATATGTCCCCGGACTGATTGTCCCCAAATAATTTCTTGACAAGAGGAAGCGGCTTTCCTATAATGCGCCGCATGAAGTCTTTATGCCTGGATCTTAGCGCGGGAGCACAAGCTTCCCCCCTGCTCCAGGCCTCCTTCTCTTTTTGGTGGGCGGCCCCAACCGCCCTGTAACATCACCCCCCTGCCATTTTTTTTACCCTGACTGAAGCTCCACGGACTTACGTCCGTGGAATCCCGCGAAGGGGATTGATCTCCAGGCGGGAAATTTTTTGGAAAAAGAAGGAGTTACGACAATGACGCGATTCGCGACACGTAAACCGGAATATCTCCCCAAAGCCTACTACAACATCAAGGCCGACCTCGAGGAACCGCCCCCACCGCCCCTCCACCCGGGCACCAAGCAGCCGCTCGATCCCAAGGACCTCGAGGTCATCTTTCCCAAGGGCTTCATCGCCCATGAGATTTCGGTCGAGCGCGAGGTCCCCATCCCCGGCGAGGTTCTCGAAGCCTATGCCCAGTTCAGGCCGACGCCGCTCGTCTATGCCTCGGGCCTCAAGAAATACTTGGAGACGCCGGCCGATATCTTCTACAAGTACGAAGGCGTCAGCCCGACCGGCAGTCACAAGTCCAACACGGCCCTGGTCCAGGCCTACCTGGCGGCCCGGGAAGGGGTCCGAACGCTGACGACCGAGACCGGCGCCGGGCAATGGGGCTCGGCCCTCGCCCACGCCGGCGCCCTGTTCGGCCTCGAGGTCAAGGTGTTCATGGTCCGGGCCAGCTATCGACAGAAACCGGGCCGCAAGACCCTGATGAAGCTCTTCGGCGCCACGGTCGAGGAAAGCCCGAGCCCGCTCACAGAGTCGGGGCGCGTCTTCTACGAGAAGGACCCCGACCATCCCGGAAGCCTGGGCATCGCCATCTCCGAAGCCGTCGAGCTCGCCCTCAAGAACCAGGGCTCGGCCAAGTACTGCCTGGGCTCGGTCCTGGACAGCGTGCTCATGCACCAGACGGTCATCGGCCAGGAGGCCATCCGGCAGATGGACGAACTCGGCGCCCGGCCCGACCTGGTCGTCGGCTGCGTCGGCGGCGGCTCGAACTTTTCGGGGCTTTCCTTCCCCTACGTCCGGATGAGGATCAAGGACAAGGCGGCCATCCGGTTCCTGGCCGTCGAGCCCGACGCCTGCCCGTCGCTGACCAAGGGCGAGCTCCGCTATGATCACGGCGACGCCTCGGGGCTGACGCCCCTCCTCTGGATGTACACCTTGGGCATGGGCTTCGTGCCCCCCCCCATCCATGCCGGCGGCCTTCGCTATCACGGCATGGCGCCCCTGGTCAGCCATCTTGTCGATAAAGGGATCGTGGAGGCGCGCGCGGTCGCCCAACCCGAGGTCTTCGAGGCGGCCCGGGTCTTTCTCCGGACCGAGGGCATCCTGCCCGCGCCCGAGTCGGCCCACGCCGTGGCCGCCGTCATCGAAGAGGCGCTGGCCGCCCGCAAGGAAGGCCGGAAGAGGACAATCCTCTTCAACCTCTCGGGCCACGGCTTCCTCGACATGAGCGCTTACGAAAACAACGGCAAATCCCGCTGAGGCGGACGAGCGGGAGGGACGGCCCCTGAAGCTCCACGGACTTGCGTCCGTGGGATCTATCCTTTATAGGCGTTGGAGCGCACCCATGGAGCCGTTAATACGGCTCCATGAGTACTACGAAACCGCACTCATGGAAGCCCTGAGTACTGCAAGGCGGCTGCCTGTCCCCGAAGCGGGGCATTCGCTACCGAAGTTCCGCACTTTGACTTCAGCAGCTCTGCGCTTCCCCAACGTCGGAGCGCCAGCCCCCGAAAGGGGGTTCCTCCAC
>JALHUR010000223.1 GCA_022867325.1 Candidatus Aminicenantota bacterium
ACCGTCGATATCCGGAGTCGCGTCCGAAGCGCAGATCGAAAGGGCTTTTTTGATCTCGGAAAGAAGCCCGTAGATATTCCAGTGGAGACGGCCGTTGAGCGTCAGGATTTCGTTGGGGAAGCGGTGGAGTTCCTCGATCGCCAGCCTGCCGTCCTCGAAACGCCCCAGGACGGCCCGCCCGCTTTCGGCCCCGAGGTCGAAGGCCATAAAGCGGCGCGGCCTCTCCTTGCGGTTCCCTCGGTCATCCGGGACGGTCTCGGCCCTCATCTGTCTAATGTCTGTTGATATCATATTCGGTCTGGACGCGCTTGGCAACAAGCGGCCTTTTCCCTTATCATAGTCTTGAAAGCGCAGTTGGGCATGCCTATTGACGACGAATTCAAGCTCATCCGGAAGCAGAGAGCTTCCCGGTCAAGGGGCCGGACCGTCGAGGACGCTTGGCGCAGGATCGACGAAGACGACGGGCTTTCGACAAAGGATAAGCTACAGAATCTGATCTCCCTCACGGTTAACAAGGATCTTGGCCGGGCTTCGAGAACGGGGAGGGGCGGCTCTCACCAAGCTCCGGCCACGCCGGCCCAACCCCTGCGAATTTTCGAGAATTCCTATCCTCTCCACGTCCGCTACGGAAGGATCTCCATCGCGTCCGGGCTCCAACTCGACCGGGATCTCGTGGCCAAGCTCGTCCGGGCCTCGAGCCGGGCGGATGAACCGGAAGAATTCGACCTGGGCCGGGCTCTGTTCATCGACCTGGAAACGACCGGTTTGGCCGGGGGGACCGGAACCCTCCCGTTCCTGGCGGGGATGGGATTCTACAGGAACGATCGCTTTCAGATCGTCCAGCATTTTCTCGAGGACCCGGCCGGAGAGGGAGACTTCATCGCCGGCCTCCTCCGATTCTTCAAGGAGATGGATTTCCGGAGCCTGGTCACCTACAACGGCAAGCTCTTCGACCTCCCGCTTCTCGAAACGAGGTTCATCCTCAACCGGACGCCGTTTCCGCTGGCCGAGCTGCCTCATCTTGATTTTCTGTTTTCGGCCCGGATCCTCTGGAAGCACAAACATGAGAGTTGCCGGCTTTCCCATCTGGCCAGGGAAGTCGTCCAGGTCGACCGTCTCGAGGACATACCCTCGGCCGAGATTCCTGCCCGCTATTTCGAATACCTCCGGACGCGGGACTTCTCCCTGATCGAGCCCATTCTCTACCATAACCAGGAAGATATCCTGTCCCTGCTCGGGGTGGTCATTTCGGGTTTCCAACTCATCGCCGATGCCGAGAGCGCGGCCGCCGAAGGGGCGCCGGCCGACGCCATGGACCTTTATGGGGCGGGAAAGTTCTTCGAGCGGACGGGGGACGCCGAGACGTCCATCCGGTATTACGAACGGGCCCTGCGGGGCCGTCTGTCCAGGGATACGGCCGCGGCCGCTCGGCAGAGGCTTTCGACCCATTTCAAGAAAGCCAAAAAGTTCGACCGGGCGGTCGCGCTCTGGCGGGAAATGACCGAAGCGGACCAGCTGGCCAGCTTCCGGGAGCTGGCCATGCATTACGAGCATCGCGACAAAAACCTCGACTTGGCCCTTAGCGTCTCCGAGGAGGGCTTGGCTTTGGCCATGGAGGAAGCCGCGGATTCCATCCGGGAGGATTTCCGGCACAGGATCGAAAGGCTCAAAGCGAAGCTCCGCCGGGCCTCAGCCCCCCGGCCGCTGAAGGGAAGGACAAAATGAAAGCCATGGTCCTCGAAGCATTCCATCCCGTCAAGGACAAGCCCCTCAAGCTCATGGACCAGCCCGTCCCCGACCCGGGTCCGGGAGAGATCCTGCTTTGGATCGAATACTGCGGAGTCTGCCATACGGACCTTCATATCGTCGAAGGCGAACTCAAAGACGCCCGGCTCCCCATCATCCCCGGCCATCAGGTCGCGGGGATCGTGGTCAAGGCCGGGGAAGGGGCAGGGGAAAGAATTTCGGTCGGCCGGAAGGCCGGGGCCGCCTGGCTTTTCGCCGCCTGCGGATTCTGCGAATTCTGCCTCAGCGGCCAGGAGAATCTATGCCGAATGGCCCGGTTCACGGGGTTTCATGTCCACGGCGGGTACGCCGAATACATGATCGTTCCGGAAAAGTTCGCCTATCGGATCCCCGAAGACTTCACGAACCTCCACGCGGCGCCTCTTCTCTGCGCCGGGATTATCGGCTACCGGGCCTTGCGCCTGAGCGGGGCGGCAGCCGGATCGCGGCTCGGCCTGTATGGCTTCGGCGCCTCGGCCCATATCGCCATCCAGGTGGCTAAGCGCTGGGGCTGCGAGGTTTATGTCTTTTCCAGGAACGAGAAACACCGCCAACACGCGCGCGAGCTCGGAGCGACCTGGGCCGGGGATTACAAGGATGAGCCTCCCTCCAAACACCTGTCGTCGGTCGTATTTGCGCCCGCCGGGGAGGTTGCCCTCAACGCGCTCGAGAACACGGATCGCGGCGGGACGGTGGCCTTGGCCGGAATCACGATGACGCCCCTCCCGGAGATCGATTACGAAAAGCACCTTTACTGGGAGAGAACCCTGCAAACCGTCTCCAACGCCACCCGGGTGGACGGCGAAGAACTCCTCAAGCTCGCCTCCGAGATTCCGATTAAAACCACGACCAAGCTCTTCGCCCTCAAAGAAGCCAACGAGGCCCTTCTCGAGCTCAAGGAAGGCCGGATCAAAGGGGCCGCCGTCCTTAAAATCGGGAAATAGAGGATTTTGAAAGCGGGCCTCGCGGCGAAAACCAGATTGAAAAGAGGATGCGATTACGTTATATTA
>JALHUR010000224.1 GCA_022867325.1 Candidatus Aminicenantota bacterium
ATCATGACCTATGTGAACATCCCTTTCCAAATGGGCCTGGAAAGGTTCGCGGCGGCTTGCGCCGAAGCGGGCGCGGCCGGGGCCATCATCCCCGACCTGCCCCGGGACGAAATCGACGATGACCTTCCGGCCCTGTTATCCGAACACGGTCTTGCCCACGTCCCGGTCCTGTCGCCCGGCATGAGGCCGGACCGGATCAGGACGGTCCTCGAAGGAGCTTCGGGCTTCGTCTATGTCACGCTGAGAACGGGGGTGACGGGCGCTGTCGGAAATCGGCGGTCGGGGCCTGGATTTTATCGATATCGTCCGCAAAGCGACCCCGCTGCCCATCGCGGCCGGGTTCGGAATCTCCAGTCCGGAACACATCCGCCTTCTCGAGGGCAAGGCCGACGCCGTGGTCGTCGGAAGCCGCGTCATCGATCTTTTCAACCGGGAAGGGCTCGACGGCGTCCGGGCGTTCATCGAGGGATGCCGCGCCGAGCTTTCCCAAGGAGGCTACGACGGAAATGTCTGAGAACCGGCCCGGTTCCCGGCCTGGACACTCTGTTTGAGATCGGGCGGAAATATGTTAGATTGAGGGCGATTCGCATATGTTTATGGATCTTTAAAGAAAGGAGCCGTCCATGTTCGAAACTAAGATCTACGTCCAAAGACGCGAGCGCCTGAAAAAAACAATGACCGGCGGTATATTGCTGTTTCCGGGGAATGGGGAATCGCCCATGAACTACGCCGACAACACCTTCCATTTCCGGCAAGACAGCTGCTTTCTCTATTTTTTCGGACTGGACCAGCCGAACCTGACCGCCCTGATCGATTTGGACGAGAATCGAGAGATCATCTTCGGCGACGAATTGACGATCGACGACATCGTCTGGATGGGGACGCAGCCGACGCTGCGGGCCAGGGCGGAAACGGTGGGAGTCTTCCGCACCGAACCTACGGCTAAACTCGCCGACTACCTGAGCGGGGCCCGGGCCCAAAAGCGGATCATCCACTACCTTCCCCCCTACCGCGCGGACACCCGGGTTTTTCTGGCCGAGCTCCTGGGCCAGAAACTCGCAGAGGTCCAACAACGGGCGTCCCTGGATTTCATCAAGGCCGTCATCGCCCTGAGAAACATCAAGCAGGCGGAAGAGATCGTCGAAATCGAAAAGGCGGTGACGACGTCGGTCCGGATGCACCGCCGGGCCATGACCATGGCCGCGCCCGGCCTGACCGAAGCCGAGATCGCGGCCGCGGTTCACGAGGTCGCCCTGGCCGCCGGCGGGGATCTCGCTTTTCCGATCATCGCCACCGTCAACGGCCAGACCCTCCACAACCATTATCACGGCAACGTCCTCAAGAAAGGCGGCCTGTTCCTGCTGGATGCCGGCGCCGAAACGGCCCTCCATTACGGCGGCGACCTGTCCAGCACCGTGCCGGTCGACAAGACCTTCACCACCCGCCAGAAAGAGATCTATCGGATCGCTTTCGACGCCCACCAGACGGCCGTGTCGATGCTGCGGCCCGGCATCCGGTTCAAGGAGATTCATCTGGCGGCCTGCCGGGTGATCGCCTCGGGCCTGCGCGACCTGGGATTGATGACAGGGGACGTGGACGAGGCGGTGGCGGCCGGGGCGCACGCCATGTTCTTCCCCTGCGGCACGGGCCATATGATGGGGTTGGACATCCACGACATGGAAAGCCTGGGGGAAGTCTACGTGGGTTGGGACGGAGAGGCCAAGAGCACCCAGTTCGGCCTGAAATCCCTGCGCTTGGGCCGGGAGCTGGTCCCCGGCTTCGTCCTGACCATCGAGCCGGGCATCTACTTCATCCCCGAGTTGATGGATCTTTGGCAAAAGCAGGGCAAGTTCAGCTCGTTCATCAACTATCAAAAACTGCAGACCTACCGGGATTTCGGCGGGCTGCGCAACGAGGAAAATTTCCTGATCAGCGCCGACGGCTGCCGCCGGCTGGGAGAGCCGCTGCCCAAAACGATCGAGGCGGTCGAAGGCATGCGCGCCTGATCGTCCCTCCCTCTTCAGTTCCATGCCCAAGAGGAAGAAGCCAGCGAAGCCGGCCGGCCCCACGGCGCCTCCCCCGCCCGCAAAGCCCGCCGCCATCGAAATCAACGACAAGTTCCGGTCGGCGCTGGATCTGCTGGAAACCACAGACCGCCATGTATTCATCACCGGCCGGGCGGGCACGGGCAAATCGACGCTCCTCGAATATTTCCGCGACACAACGCGGAAGCAGGTCGCCGTCCTGGCCCCGACCGGAGTCGCCGCGCTCAACGTCCGAGGCCAAACCGTCCACTCCTTCTGCCGTTTCAAGCCGGGCTTCACGCTGGACAATGTCAAGAAACTGCCACCGGGCGGCCGGGGCCGCCCGCGCGGCGGCCGGGCCTCTTTCCAGGGGGACGGCTCTTCCGAAATCTACAAGCGGTTCGAAACGATCGTCATCGACGAGATCTCCATGGTCCGGGCCGACCTCCTCGACTGCGTCGAGAAATTCCTGCGCCTCAACGGTCCCGATCCCAAGCGGCTGTTCGGCGGCCTGCAGATGGTCTTTATCGGCGACCTCTACCAGCTCCCGCCCGTGGTCACTTCGGCCGAGCGGGCGCTTTTCAGCGGGCATTACGAAACGCCCTACTTCTTCTCGTCCCATATCTTCGGGAACCCCGCTTTCGCCATGGAGTTCGTCGAGCTGGAGAAGATCTACCGCCAGAGCGAGGAGGATTTCATCGGGCTGCTCAACGCCATCCGCAATCGCTCGGCCACGGACAGCGACCTCGACCGGCTTAACGAGCGCCATGACCCGGATTTCACGCCCAGCGACGACGAGTTCTACGTCACCCTGACCAGCACCAACGACCTGGCCTCCGAGCGCAACAGGGATAAGCTCGCCCGGCTGCGCGGCCGCCCCGCCGTTTACGAAGGCCTCCTCGTCGGCGAGTTCGAGCGTTCCTCGCTGCCCACCGACGAGCGCCTCGAGCTCAAGATCGGCGCCCAGGTCATGCTCCTCAACAACGATCCCAAAGGCCGTTGGGTCAACGGCTCGATCGGCCGAGTGGCGGAGATCGTCATCACTCCCAGCGCAGACGATGGCCGCGCTGGGAGTGATGACGCCGTCGTGGTCGAGCTTCAGGACGGCCCGACCGTGGACGTCCTGCCCAACGTCTGGGAGATCTTCCGCTTCGGCTTCGACCCGGACACCCGGAGCATCGTCTCCGAGCCGATCGGCTCCTTCACCCAGTATCCGCTGAAGCTCGCCTGGGCCATCACCATCCACAAGAGCCAGGGCAAGACGTTCGACCGGGTCGTGATCGATTTCGGCCGCGGCACATTCGCCCACGGCCAGGCCTACGTCGCCCTCAGCCGCTGCACGAATTTCAAGGGCCTGGTCTTGAAGAAACCCTTCCGGCGCGGGCATATCCGGTTGGACTACGAAATCGTCCGGTTTTTAACGCGGTTCCAATACAAGAAGGCCGACGAGAAGCTGTCCTACGCGGCCAAGGTCGCGATGATCAACGAAGCCATCAGCGAGGGCCGCGACCTGGAGATCCTCTACCTCAAACCCGACGACACCAAGACCCGGCGCCGCATCCGCGCGGAATCCATCGAGATGCTGGACTTCAAGGGCAAGCGGTTCGAGGGCGTCGTGGCCTATTGCTACAAGCACGAAGAGCAGCGCCATTTTCGGATCGACCGGATGCTGGAAGTCGAGGTGCTGTGACTATTAAAGCCATCCTGTATTATGACGCTAAAAAGAAAAGAGGCTGGCGGCGCTTGCTGCTGATCGCCGTCCTGATTCCCGCCGCGCTGATCGCCTATATCCTGCTGACGCTTCCCGACGTCTCCGGCCTCAAGACTAATACGCCGTTGACGACGGCCTTCATGAAGTTTCGCCAGGACGAAGCCCTCAGGAAAAAAGAGGATTATTCCGTCCGGAGCGAATGGGTGGATTTCAACCGGATCCCCGAGCTGCTCAAGGAAGCCGTCCGGATCACGGAAGACGCCTCGTTCTACTGGCACAACGGGGTCGACTTCGAGGAGCTCAAGGAATCCCTCAAGCGGGACCTGCGCGAAGGGCGGTTCGCCCGGGGCGGAAGCACCATCACCCAGCAGCTCGCCAAGAACATCTACCTGTCCCCCAGAAAGAATCCTCTCCGCAAGCTCCGGGAGTATTTCATCGCCCGCCGCCTGGAGAAGGCCCTCAGTAAAGACCGGATCTTCGCCCTCTATCTCAACCTGATCGAGCTCGGCCCGGGATTGTTCGGGGTCCAGGCCGCCTCGCGCCGATATTTCGGTAAGGACGTTTCCGACCTCTCCCTGGAAGAGATCGTCCGCCTGACGGCCGTCATCCCCCGCCCCGTGACGACCGACCCGCGCGGTTCGGGGAAATGGCTCAACTGGCGCTGCCGCTGGATCCTGGGAAAACTCAAGCTCTATAAAAAGATCGGCGATGACGACTTTCAATCCCTGATCGGAACGTTTCAATAAAGATCATAAGAGGGTTACAAAGCCGTTTTTCACGGCGAAGTCAAGAGACGACACCAGATGTTTGATCTGATCCGCCAGCGGCGTGACCGCGGTCGGATTCACTCCCACCGTCCTGTTCCGCCCTTGGGCCTTGGCGCTGTACAAGCCCATATCGGCCAGCATGACCGTTTTTTCGAACTTCAGCAAATCCGGCCGGGCCGCATAAAACGGAAATGAGACGTAGCCGATGGAACAGGTTTTTTGGATTTGTTTCTTTCCATCGGCCGAAATCGGAAATGGGGTCGTTTCTATTTTAGCCCTCATTTTTTCGGCAAACGCGGCCAGATAGTTCGGGTCGGTCTTCTTGAGCACGACCAGGAACTCCTCGCCTCCGAATCGGACAATGATATCATCCTGCCTGACCGAAGCTTTCAAGATCTTGCCGAATTGAGTCAGCAGCAGATCGCCGGCCTCGTGGCCGTACCTATCGTTGACCTCTTTGAAATGATCGATATCCAGGATGAAAATTCCAAAGACCTGGTCGATGTGTTCGCTCCGGCGGTTGACCTTGTTGGTCAGGATGTATTTCTTATAGTTGATGAAAGCCGCGATATCGTTGCTCAACACCTCCGAAATATAGCGCCGATTGCGCAGGCCGGTCAGGGGATCGTTCAGGGACGCCTCCCTGAGCTCTTGCGTCCTCTGGGCGACCAGATTCTCCAGCTCCTTCTTTTTTTCCCTCAGGCTCCGGATCCGCGTGTTGTGGACGCCGAAAGCCCCCAGACCGACGACCGTCGCCGCCAGCAGGTAAAACCACCAGGTTTTCCAGAAGGGCGGGTGGATGAAAATCCTGATCGCCGCCCCCTTCTAATTCCAGACGCCGTCGCTGTTCGAGCCCTTGACCCGGAATACGTACTTCCCCGGCGGGAGCG
>JALHUR010000225.1 GCA_022867325.1 Candidatus Aminicenantota bacterium
GTCGAGGAGACCTTCACGGGAAGGATCGTCATCTCCCTGATCGACGATAAGCTCGGCCGCGGGGTCATGGAATTCGAGCGGGGCCGGCTGGTCCGCTGGAGCGGCAAGGGCGTCGAGGCCGTCGTCAAGAATATCGGGAAGGATCCAACCGGCTTCATGATCGGCGAGTTCGGGATCGGGACGAACCGGGGCGCCCGGATCTCAGCCAACATGCTCGAGGCCGAGAAGGCGTTCGGGACCGTCCATTTCGCGATCGGCGACTCCTACGGCCTCGGCAGGAATAAATCCAGGCACCACTACGACGCCCTGGTCGGCAAGGTCACCATCCGGGCCAAAGGAAAGGTCATCGCCAAAGGCGGCAGATTTCTGCTTTAATGGGCAACCATCTTTCTTAATGAGCCGCTTCGGGGCGGCCCAATTTATCCCGGATTTGACGGTCAACTCCTCTCTATTATATATTTCCGTCTGAGTCCACATCACAAAGGAGGATTTGTTATAATGTTGGGACGCAATCTGAAATTGCTGCTACTGGCGGCGGCCCTCGGTTTGGTGCTTTCGTTGTCTCCGACCGCGCACCCCCAGGACAAATCCCTGCCCTTGGCGCCCGGCGACGTCGCCCCCCGATTGGATTTGGAGGCCATCCTGCAGGCGCCTCCGAAAGCTAAAGCGACTTGGGATAAGCTCAGAGGAAACATCATCGTCCTCGAATTCTGGGCGACCTGGTGCGGGCCTTGCCGGGCCGCGCTGCCCCACCTCAACGAGCTGGCCGAACGCTATAAGAACAAGCCCGTACGGTTCATTTCGATCACCGACGAGGAAGAATGGCGCGTACGAAATTTCCTGAAGGTGACGCCGATCAAAGGCTGGATCGGATTGGACCGGGACCGTTCGGCGCACAAGGCCTACGGAGTCGGGATGATTCCTCACACCGTTCTCGTCGACCGGGACGGTAAGCTGGCCGCGGTCGGACAGCCTTCCGACGTCAGCGCGGAGGTCCTGGACAGAATGCTCGCCGGACAGCCGGCCGCGCTGCCGCCCGCCCCGCCGCTTCCTCCGCCTCCAACTCAGACTCCGAAAGCATCGGAACAGGCCGATCAAGCGCCGGCCCTGGTGGAGCTATTGATTAAGCCGGCTCCGGCATCGTCCTCCATGTCGTTTTCGGGCAACGTTTTCAAGGCCCGAGGCATGGCCTTGAAAACGCTTCTCGCGGAGGCTTACGGTGTTCCCCGCGTCACCGTCCTGACGGACGGCCCCGGGAACGACGAGACGTATCAGGCCGCCGCCCGCGTGCCGATCGAACGGAGCGACCTTCTCCGCCCGCTCCTTCAGAAGGGGCTCGCGGCTGCGCTTGGAATCAGCGTACGGCGGGAAACGCGTGAAATGGACGTCCTGGTTTTGGCCGTACCGGAAAAAATGAAACCGACGCTCCGGCCGGGACAAAGCCGGACGGAAAACCCCATCCTGTCCGACGACGGCCAGATCAGCGGGACATCCTCGTCGCTGCGGACGTTTTGCCTTGTCCTCCAGGACGCCTTGAACCGCGTTGTCTTGGACGAGACGGGGTTGGAAGGCGCATTCGACATCGCGCTCTATTGGGATTTCAGGAATACCGACTCGGTCTTCAAGGAGATCCGCGAACAACTCGGCCTGGAACTCCGCCCCGCCAAACGTTCCATCGAAGTCCTCATCTACGAAAAGAAGACGGTTCAAGAAACGGTCCATTGATCAACTTTACTAACGGTTTCGAACGCCCCGGATAAGGCCACCGCGCCGGTCAAGACATCCTCCATGAGCGTGGTCAGTTATTACAAGGAAGGGCTCGCCGCCGAACGGTTGAGACGGGTTTACGAAATCGCCCCGCCCCGGGTCCGGCGCTACCTGGACGCGGAGCTCGACTACGTCCTGGTCGGGATTCGCCCGGGGGACGCCGTCCTCGAGCTCGGCTGCGGCTACGGACGAATTTTGGGGCCGGTCGCCATGAAAGCGCGGCTCGTCGTCGGCATCGACCTCTCCCTGGCGAGCCTGCGCTTCGGAAAGCCGCAGTTGGCGGCCTATCCCAACTGCGGACTGGCGGCCATGGACGCCCGCCGATTGGGTTTCCGGGACGGAGCCTTCGACGCCGTGCTCTGCATCCAGAACGGGATCTCGGCCTTTAAAATCGATCCCCTGGCGTTGATGGGGGAAAGCCTCCGGGTCGTCCGTCCGGGAGGGACGGCCTTCTTCTCGAGCTATTCCGACCGCTTCTGGAACGACCGCCTGGAATGGTTCCGCCTTCAGGCTGCGGCCGGCCTCGTCGGAGAGATCGACGAGGGCCAAACGCACGACGGCGTTATCGTCTGCAAGGACGGCTTCAAGGCCCGGACGTTCCGGCCGGCCGATTTCCTGTCTCTGGCCGAGAGGCTGGGGGTCGAAGCGCGGGTCGAAGAGGTCGACGGCTCGAGCGTCTTCTGCGCCGTCAAGCCTCCCGATCGAGCTCCTCGAGCGTGTTGATGCCGAGGATGAGCTTCGGGTCGCTCACCCGAAAGGCCTCGACCCGGCGGCCGCGGTCGGCCAGGACCTCGACGATGTCGGTCAGGTAATACTCCCGCTTGGCGTTGTCGTCCCGGATGGCGTCCAGCAGGGGAAGGACGACCCCGGCCCTAAAAACATAGTGGGAGGTGCAGGTCTCTTTGATCGCCTTGATCTCGGCGGTCGCGTCCCACTCCTCGACGATCCTCAGGATGCGCCCCGATGCGTCGCGGACGACCCGCCCGTAGTGCGGAGGGATGTCCCAGACGACGGTCGCGATCGTCGCGTCGGCGCCCGACGCGCGGTGAGCGGCGAGGAGCCCGCCCAGCAGGTCCGCCGTCACGAACGGCGCGTCGCCCGGAAGGACGAGGAGGTCGCCTTCGAAGTCCCGGAGGGCGGGTCTCGCCGTCATCAGGGCGTGAGCCGTCCCAAGCTGTTCATATTGAATGACATACTCGAAATCGGGCCCCAGCGCGACCTCGACGTCCGCGGCCTTGCAGCCGATAACCAGGATGATGCGCGGAACCCCGGCGGCCCGGCAAGCCTCGATGACATGGCGGACCATGGGTTTGCCCCGCAGCGGGACGAGAACCTTGGCCGTGTCCGTCTTCATCCGGGTCCCTTGCCCGGCCGCCAAGATGACCGCCGCCATCCCGCCCACCGTTCCGCCCGATCAGAACAAACCCATGGCTTTTCCGGTTTTGAGGTCGAGTTCCACGTCGTAATAAGCCGCCCGCGTCGGAAGCCCCGGCATCGTTCTGATGTTCCCGCAGAGCGGATATAGGAAGCCGGCTCCGACGCTGGCCCGAATATCGTGGACCGGAAGCTTGAAGCCTTTCGGAACGCCCTTCAACTGGGGGTTGTGGCTCAGGCTCAGATGAGTTTTGGCCATGCAGATGGGCAGCCCCCCGTAACCGAGCCGCGTGTAGAGCTCGATCTTGGCCTCGGCCGCCGGCGTGTACTCGACCCCGTCGGCGCCGTAAATCCTGGTCGCGATCGCCTCGATCTTTTTCTTGATGTCCCAGTCGAGCGGGTAGAGGAAGCGGAAATTCCCGGGTTTGGCGCAGGCGGCGATGACGGCCTTGGCCAGTTCGACGGCCCCCGCCCCGCCTTGGGCCCAGTGGTCGGCCATAACGGCGTCCTCGGCGCCCGCCCCGACGGCTGCTTCGCTGACCATCTCGATTTCGGCGTCGCTGTCCGAGGCGAAACGGTTGACCGCGACGACCACGGGAACTCCGAAGGCGAGGGCGTTCCCGATATGGGCGACCATGTTGGGCAGCCCCCGCCCCAGAAGATCGAGATTCTCGTCGGTGTACTCGGGCGCCAGGGGCAGCCCGGGCACGACCTTGGGTCCGCCCCCGTGCATCTTGAGGGCGCGGATGGTGGCCACGATGACGACGCAGCTCGGGACGAGGCCGCTGGTTCGGCATTTGATATTCATGAATTTTTCCATGCCGCAGTCGGCCCCGAAACCCGATTCGGTGACGACGTAGCCGTCCTGGCCGACAAGGCGGAGCGCGATCCGGTCGGCGATGATGGAGGAGTTGCCGTGGGCGATGTTGGCGAAGGGGCCGGCATGGACGATGGCCGGCGTGTTCTCGACGGTCTGCATCAGGTTGTGCATGACGGCGTCCTTCATCAGGACGGTCAGCGCGCCGGCGACGCCGAGGTCCTCGGCCGTAACGGCCTCGCCCGAGCGGCTCGTGCCGATGACGATCCGGCCCAGGCGCTCGCGCATGTCGGCCATCCCGCCGGTCAGGGCGAGGATGGCCATGATCTCGCTGGCCGCCGAGATGTCGAAGCCGGTTTCCCGGACCATGCCTTTCTCCTCGGATCCCAGGCCGATCTTAATCCGGCGCAGGAAACGGTCGCTGATGTCGATGACCCGGTTCCAGGTGATGCTGGCCCGGTCGATGTCGAGCCGGAACATGCGGCGTTTGTCCTCGGGCGTCAGATCGGAGGGGTTCGTCTTGTCGATTCCCAGCTTCTTGAGGCGGCGGAGCATGGTCGGGGAGAACCGCCGTTGGCCCTGCTTATTGGCCGGACAAAAAGCGTTGAAGAGCTTTTCGTCGTCCTGGGCGGCCTCGTGAAGGATCCGGACGTCGATGGCCGCGGCCAGAAGATTGTGGGCGGCCGTGACGGCATGCGTGTCTCCGGTCAGGTGGTGGTTAAAATCCTCCTTGGGCACGATCTGCGAGTATCCTCCCCCGGCGGCCCCACCTTTGATGCCGAAGGTGGGCCCCATGCTGGGCTGGCGGACGACGGAAACGACCTTCTTGCCGAGATGGGCGCCGAGGGCCTGGCTGAGTCCGACCAAGGTCGTCGTCTTGCCTTCCCCGAGCGGCGTCGGGGTGATGGCGGTGACGTCCACATAGCTGCCCTGGGGACTGTCCTTGGTCCTTTCCAAGACGTCGAGGTGGATCTTGGCCTTATACTTGCCGTAGAGGTCGAGATCGCCCTCGCCGAGCCCCAAGGTCGCCGCGATCTTGACAATCGGGAGGAGTTCGGTCGCCTGAGCGATCTCGATGTCGCTCGGGACGGGTTTGACGGTCTTCACGGACATGGCGGGTGACTCCATGACGCTGTCTTTGGTTCATTCAGCCGGAAAAACATGTTATCGGCAGCAGGAAAAGAATGCAAGCCCCCGCCCCCCGGCCCCACCCTCCAGACCGGCCGGACCGCGAATCCCTCTCCGAGGCGTCATCGGGAGCTCGGGACCGGAGGCTTCAAAAAAACGATGGTGGCGCCCCAGCCGCCGCGCCCCTCGTCGGCCGTCCGGAATCCCGCGACTTCGGGCAGGCGTCCCAACACGACCTGAACCGTCCGGCGCAGGGCGCCCATCCCCTTGCCGTGGATGAGGCGGACCTCGAGGATGCCCCGCTTCCGGCATTCGGCCAGGTAGTCCGGCACGATGTCCTTGACCTCGGCCGGCCTCACCGTGTGCAGGTCGAGGACGCACTCGATCGGCAGGACCACCGGTTCGAGGCTGTCGATGTCGTCCGGGAGGTCGCCGCCGTCGTCCCGCCTCATGTCATCATGTTAGCATAATTAAAAATTTCCGCCCAATTGGTAAATCCTGAGCTCGTTGCCGAACTGGACCGCGAACTGGGCCGACGGAACATAATAGGGGCGGCCCTTGGGTCGAACCAGGACGCTGCATCTCTCGATCCAGCCGCCGCAGTCGAGGACGACGTGGGGAGACCCGTCCGGAAGCCGGTCGACGAGAATCCTGGCCCGGTGGGTGTGCCCGATGGCATGGACACCGTGCCGGCCGGGGTGATTGACCTCCTCGACGTAGATCTGGTCTGCGTATTCGATGGCGCTGACGTGGTCGAAATCGTTCCTGACGCCGGTCCGTTTGGAGAAAATCGAAACATCCAGGTAGGTCAGGTAGGACTTGTCGATCTCGGCCAGGTCGGCCGGATCCGTGATCAGGAACGCGCCCCGGGGTTGGATCGTCGGGTAGGGAAAGGAGCTCGGGTCGTTCCGCCGGTCTCGCGCCTTGATGAAGCCGGCCAGGTCCTTGACATCTTTCCGGGTGAAGAATCCGATATCGTGGGACCTGGCCTTGACCTTGGGCGCCAGCCTGACCGCCCAGGACTTGATGTCATCGGGGACGAGCCACTCGACGCTGTCATAGAGATGGCCGTGGCTGAGAACCATCCTTCCGTTGGCCGTCTCTTCGGTTTTGGGCGCGGCGGCCTCGGGATAGCCGGCCGGGAGGTTGATCAGCCAGTTGTCGTGGTTCCCCCGGATAAGGATCAGGCCCAGGTTTTTCAAGCGGGCGATCAGGCCGTTGATGACGGCGTCGTAGTAAATGCGCCGAAAGACCGCCTCCAGCGGCTCGTCCGCGTCCCGGAATTCGCGCCAGAGATCGTAGCTGTCCCCCAGTTGGTAGACCTTGATCGGCCCGGCGGCGGCCCCGGCTTCCAGGACCTCGAGAAAGGCGGCGAAGATGGGATTTCCGCCGGGAAGGAGCACATTCCCGTTGAACCGGTAGCCGCCCGTGTACTGGTCGGCACGCTCCCGGCTCATCCAGTGAAAGTCCGGCAGCAAGAAACGCATGACGCCGTCATCGCCCAGCTGCAGATTTCCGTCGGCGTAACGCCCGGCGAGAAACACCTGGCCGGGGAAAGCGGCCAGGAGACGGCCCAGGAATTGATCATGATCCATCGTCTAACCCTCCTTTACGAACTATTTTTTAGCGGACCTGAAACTCCGGCGAAGTACCGGTCACCGGCCTAAGCCGCGGCATCAGGCCTTCCTTATAGCTCCCGAAATAGCGGATCCTGTAGACGCCCGGGATCTCGCGTTCGGGAATCGCCCAGTCGGCCGTCAGGAAGGACGAGCCGCTCGCCAGGTCCCAGTGGAAAAAAGTGCAGGCATCAGCATCGGTGTAGACGGCCTCCGGATTCCGGGGCCAGCCCTCCGCAGGCTTGCGCTCGACGGCCAGGTAGGTCTTGCCGGTCCTCGGGTCGTAGTTCGGAAAGCCGCCCAGAAACGTGACCTTGACGGTCTCTCCCCGTTCGTAAACGGGCCGGACATTGCCGGCGACGTCCCCGAAACGCAGTTCCCCGAAGGTTCGGTCGGGCCAGCCGTATACCGCCGTCTTCATGAGTTTTTTTTCGGAGACTTCGAGCGGCGCGGCCCCGGCCGGGAGCGGGACGCCGGCCATGAGGGCTTGGGCGATCCGGACATCCTCCTGGATATAGGCGTCGAGCGTCCAGGGGCCGAAGAGGGTCGAGGCGCCCTCGTAATGCTGGGCCGCATATTCCTCCCGAGTCGTTGTATAGCTGCTGTAGGCGTTGGCGTAGGCGGCGATGACGATGGTCTCGGCGCCGGGCCCGAAGACCGCCGCTAAAGCCTTTTTCAGCCGGCGGCCGGCCATGACGGTCATCTCCCCGGGGTGGGAAGCGATGACCAGCGACCCGATCTTCAAGATCTGAAGGGGCAGGACGGATGGCGCGAGAGGAACTCCTTTGTAGGCGGCCAGTCCCAACGGAAACAGGATCGCTTTCTCGGCATGGCCGTCCGCGAAGCCATCCGGGTACTCTTCGGGTTGCGGCCATTTGACGCCGGCGAGGGCGGACACGGCCTTGATCGCTTCGAGCTTGAGGCAGAACCCGGGCCGGAAATTCTGCTTGGTCGTTCCCTCCTTCCATTGATCGCAGCCCATACCCCGGGAATCCTCCATGCTCCCGTTGATCATCCCGTAGCCCATGGCCGGCGGCCAGGTCCGGTTGCCCGTGCCCGCGATCGACACCCGGCTCATATCGACATAACGATGGAGGAAGGAGACGGGCCCGGAGAGCTCGGCGGCGGCCGCCCCGGCCAGATTCCGGGCGGCCTCGAACTGGAATTGGCCGTATTCGAAGGCGTGAGCGAGGTCGTGAATGCCGTCGGGCCGGCCCGTTTTCATGTTGGGAGAGCTGTCCCCGCAGCAGGAATTGGCGAAAGCGGCGATCGGCTTCTCCGCCCCGCCTCCCGAGCCGGAATCCCGAGACAGATATTTTTCCATGAGCTCTTCGGCGTAGCCTTTATTGTCCCCGGAGATCAGCCGGTTCTCCTCTCCCATGTTCGTGGGATGGACGGCGCACCAGTTAACCGTCCCCAAGACCTTGTCCTCGGCGTCGACGAATTTAAGGAGAATCATCTCTCCTTCGACGGACTCCGGATAGAGCGCCCGCTCGGCGGCGGGATTCCGCTCATAAGCGGGAAGAGAGCGATTGGCGCCGACGTCGGCGACCTCGCCGCGGGCGATCAAGATCCTGCCCGGCCTCAGGGCGCGGTGGGCCGCCCGGATGGATTCGACGATCCCCTCGACGATGATGTCGAAATTCTGCTTGTTGAATCCGTAGATCGAGGCGTTGTAGGCCAGGAAATGGGAGTAGCCGCCCGGGCCGCTGTGGGTATGGGTGGCGGCGACGAGGACGTTGTTGTCAGCGTAGAGGGGCGCGCCGTTGGAGCGGAGGTTTCCATCGGAGGCGAGCCTTCGGACCACGGCGGCCTTGCCGGCGAGCGTGCACATGGCGAGATCGGCGACGACCAGGGCGAGGCGGATCGAGGCCGGATCGTCGACGATGAAAGCCCTGGCGAACAGGCGGCCGTGGATCCCCTTCCCGGTTTGCCCGTCGTTGGACATGCCCATGAATCCGATCTGGGCGCAGGGACCCGTGATGTCGTGTTTTCCGACGCCGATACGAAAATTCATCGGATGTCCCCCTCCGTCAGGATTTTTAGGAATCTATGGATTTTGTCGGCGAAGCGGCAGAAACGTTGAAAAATGAAAACAAGTATTGCGTCCCCCCGTTTTTTTGGTAGAATACCGGGGCGAGACGTCATGGCCATCAAGGCGAAACTGACGACATTCGACCTGACCATGATCGTGGTCAGCCTCGTCATCGGCATCGGGATCTTCCGCACGCCGGCCATGGTCGCCTCGGCGACCCGGACCCCGGCCCTGTTCCTGGCGGCCTGGGGGATGGGCGGCCTCATCAGCCTGCTGGGCGCCTTGACCTTCGCCGAGATCGGCGCCCGCTTCCCCGAACCAGGCTCGTTCTACAAGGTCGTCGCCGTCAACTACAATTCCGGCCTGGCTTTCATGCTCAACTGGACGAGCGTGCTCATGGTCAACGGCGCGGGCGGCGCGGCCGTCGCCATCATCGGCGCCGAGCACCTGACGCCCCTCCTGCTGCCGGCCCGGCTCCAGACCCAGACGGCCGTCCAACTCACGGCGGCCGGGCTGATGCTCATCCTCCTGATCCTGAACTACCTGGGCATCAAGACCGGCGCCTGGGCCCAGAACGTCCTCAGCCTCCTCAAGATCGTCCTCATCGGCGGCCTGGCTCTGGCCGGCCTTTTCTCCGGGGCCCCGGCCGCCGCGGGCGGCTCCCTCCCCGCGGACAAAGCCTGGTGGCTGGGACTGGCGATCGGGTTTATATCCGTGTTCTACACCTACGGCGGCTACCAAAACACGATCAATTTCGGCGCGGATATCCGTGGGGCGCGCCGGAACATGCCGCGCGCCATCCTGGCCGGGATCGCCGTCATCATCGCCTGCTATTTCCTCATCAACGGGGCTTACCTCAAGGTCCTGGGGCTGCCGGGCGTCGCCGGCGCGAAGCTCGTGGCGGCCGAAACGGCTCGGGTCCTGTTCGGGCCAAGCGGGGCTCTGTTCGTCTCGCTGGCTATTTTCCTGTCGGCCATGGGATTCCTCAACGTGACCCTGATGCAGATCCCCAGGGCCTACTACGCCATGGCCGAGGATCGAACCCTGCCGCCTTTCTTCCGCCGGGTCAACCCGCGCAGCCAGGCCCAGGAATACGGCCTCCTCTGCCTGGGCGGCGTCATCCTCCTCTCGATTTTCCTCCTGGGCACGTTTGAAAACATCGTTAACTACGTCATGTTCCTCGACAGCCTCAACATCGCCATCGTCGCCTCGACGATCTTCGCCCTGAGGCGGAAGGCCCGGCGCGAGGCCGCTCCCTACCAAGGCTACCGGCTCCCTCTCTATCCCGTCCTCCCCGCGATCTTCGTCGTCTTTCTGCTCGGGATCTCGCTTAACGTCCTCCTGACCCAAACCCGGGAGGCCTTGATCGGAGCGCTCCTGTTCGTTTCGGGATACCCCGTCTTCCACGGAATGAGACGCTGGTACGCCAAAAGGAGTCCGATGCCATGAATCCCAAGAAGCGCAGCCCGGCGGCCTTGATCCTTCTCTGCGCCCTGGCCGCGTTCGCGCCCTCCGGATGTTCGAAGCCGGGCGAAGTCGCATTCGAGCGGGACGCGGCGCCGGCTCCCGCCTCTCCCGAAGAACTCAATGCCTTCAAGGTCGACTTTCGGTACAGCCCCTCCTGGTGGCAGTCCACGATCTGCCTGCCCGACGACCGGCTCAAGACGCTCGTCTCCAAGGAGGGGACACTCCTCTACGATTATCAAAACGGCGAGACGCCCGGCTTCGCGACCCGAATCTCGGTCGCCGTCCGCAGCTTCGCGCCCTCCCGCGCGATCCAGTCCATGCCCGACCCGCGCGTCCCGGTCGTCGAAACCGGGCTTCTCGACGAAGCGGGCAGGGTCCGTTGCTCCTGGAAGGCCCTGGCCGTCGTGCCCGGCGACGATCAGGATCTCCCCAGCTTCTCGCCGAGGGACCAGGCGGCCTCCGGATCGACGCAAGCCCGAGGGGACATCCTCATCATCCGCAAGCCGGACAAGGAGGGCGCGATCGCGGTCAGGATCGAAGCTCCGGGAGCCTTCACCGTCAAGCGGCGCGACCTGGGGCTCTACCGGGACGGCCGCCGCTTCCTGAGCGCCAGCTCGCCCTGGGAGTATTACGAGCCTTCGAAGGAAGGGCCCCTCCTCGTCTTCCCCCCCGCCGTCAATGAGCTGGCCGTCTACGTCGCCCACGGCCACGACGCGGGGGACGTCGATACCGGATGGGCCGTCGCCCAGGAACAGCGGGCCGCCGCCTACTGGCGCTCCTTAGACCTCCCCTACGACGTCATCCGCGTCCCCGACCCGGCCGTTCAGGGCATCCTGGACGCCTCCATCCGCAACATCTACCAATCCCGCGAGGTCAAGGACGGGCTCCCCGTCTTCCAGGTCGGGCCGACCTGCTACCGAGGTCTGTGGGTCGTGGACGGCTGCTTCATCCTCGAGGCCATGGCCTACCTGGGACGCGGGACGGAGGCCCGCTCCGGGATCCGGCACTTGCTGACCCGGCAGAAGCCGGACGGCTCGTTCGAGATCCTGGACAAGTACTGGAAGGAGAACGGAATCGTTCTTTATCTCCTCTACCGGCACGCCCTGCTGACGCGCGACCTCCCCTGGCTCAAGAAAAACTGGAACGTCGTCCGGAGCGTCGTCGAGGTCATCAAGCGGCTGCGCCGGGAGAGCCGGAAGAATCCGGCAGCGCCCGAAGCGGGCCTGATGCCTCCGGGATTTCCCGACGGCGGGGTGGGCGGGGTTGTTCCCGAATACACGAACGTCTATTGGAACCTGGCCGGGCTCAAGGCGGCCGTCGAGGCGGCCCGTCTCATCGGCGCCGTCGAGCTCAAGGACTGGGAGGCCGAGTACAAGGATTTCCTGGCGGTCTTCCACCTCGCCGCCAAGCGCGACGCCAGGCCGATCGACGGAAAGCTCGCCTATCTTCCCATCCTGATGAAGGAGGACCCGGCGGTCGCCCCGGTCCGCGGCCAGTGGGCCTTCTGCCACGCCGTCTTCCCCGGCAAGATTTTCGATGCCCATGATCCTCTGGCCCAGGGCACGATGGCCCTCCTCGAGCGGAGCCAATCGGAAGGGCTGGTTTTGGGCACGGGCTGGATGGCCGACGGGATCTGGGATTATTTCGCCTCTTTCTACGGGCACGCCCAGCTCTGGCTCGGCCGGGGCGAAAAAGCCGCCCGCATCCTCTACGCCTTCGCCAACCACGCCTCCCCGCTCCGGGCTTGGCGCGAGGAACAGCCGCCCCGTGGAAAGGACGCGGAAGGCCGCTTTGTCGGAGACATGCCCCATAACTGGGCGAGCGCCGAGTTCATCCGGCTCGTTCGGAACCTCCTCGTCCTGGAGCGGGGGAAGGAGCTTCATCTCCTCCAGGGCATCCCCCGAACCTGGCTGGCCGCGGGCGCCGTGACCGAGCTCAAGGACGTGGCCACGGACTTCGGCCGGGCGTCAATAGTCCTCCGCGTCGATGACGACGGCCGCCACGCGACGCTCCGCGTCCGCAAGCCCGTTGGAGCCGACCTGAGGCGGGTCGTCGTCCACCTTGGCGCCTGGGCCGACAAAGCCGGGCCCGAGGTCAGCGGGGAAGACGGAACGATCGAAATCGTTATCCCCCTCGTCCGCTGAGGGGAAAATGAGGTGAGACCATGACCGGCAAGGAACGGTTCCTGGCGGCCCTCAATCACAAAGAGCCCGACGCGGTCCCGGTCGATTTCGGCGCCACCGCCGTGACCGGGATGCACGTCAACTGCGTCATCGCCCTCCGCGAGCGCTATGGCCTGGAGAAGCGCCCGGTCAAGGTCCATGAGCCCTATCAGATGCTGGGCTTGATCGAGGACGACCTCCAGCGGGCGCTCGGGCTCGACGTCGAGGGCGTCTTCGCGGCCGAGACCATGTTCGGGTTCCGGAACGAGAACTGGAAGCCGTGGCCCCTGGACGACGGCCGCGAGGTCCTCGTCTCGAAGCACTTCCGGACGACCAAGGACGCGAACGGCGACACGCTGATTTATCCCAAGGGGGATTTGAACGCGCCGCCCTCGGGGCGCATGCCCAAGGACGGGTTCTTCTTCGACACGATCGTCCGCCAGGACACGATCGACGAGAGCCGGCTCGATCCGGCCGACAACCTCGAAGAGTTCGGCCCGATCTCGGAGGCCGACCTTGCCTATTTCGACGCCGAGACCAATCGGGCGGCCGCGACCGGGCGGGGCGTCATCGCGACCTTCGGCGGGACGGCCCTGGGCGACATCGCCCTCGTTCCGGCCCCCTTCCTCAAGCATCCCAAAGGGATCCGGGATATCGAGGAGTGGTACGTCACGACCCTGACACGTCGTTCCTATGTCCACAAAATCTTCGAGGCCCAGACCGAGATCGCGCTCGGGAACCTGGAGAAGATCCGGGCCCGGGTCGGCGACCGCGTCCAAGCGGCCTTCATCTGCGGGACGGATTTCGGGACGCAGATCTCGACCTTCTGCTCGGTCGACGCCTTCCGCTCGCTCTACCTGCCCTATTATCGGCGGATCAACGACTGGATCCACGATTATACGCCCTGGAAAACGTTCAAGCATTCCTGCGGTGCCGTCTTCTCACTCATCCCTTCCTTCATCGAAGCCGGCTTCGACATCCTCAATCCCGTCCAGTGCTCGGCGACGGGCATGGACCCACTCCGGCTCAAGAAGGAGTTCGGCGCCGACCTCGTCTTCTGGGGGGGCGGGGCCGACACCCAGAAAACGCTCGCCTTCGGGACGCCGGCCGAGGTCCGCGAGGAGGTGTTGCGCCGCTGCGAGATCTTCGGCAAGGGCGGGGGATTCGTCTTCAACGCCGTCCATAACGTTCAGGCGAATACGCCGGCGGCCAACGTCGCGGCCATGATCGAGGCCGTCAAAGAATTCAACGGAAGGAGATGAGGACCCCATGACCAAGACTCGAACGACCGTCATCATCCTGACCGTGATCGCCGCGTTGGGCGGACTGCTGTTCGGGTTCGACACGGCCGTCATCGCCGGCGCCACCCGCTTCCTCAAGGACCAGTTCCAGTTGAGCTCGCTCCAGGAGGGCTGGGCGGTCGCCATCGTCCTGATCGGCTGCATGTTCGGGGCGGGCATGGCCGGGGCGATCAGCGACCGGATCGGGCGGCGGCGCTTCATGCTCGTCTCGGCCGTCCTCTTCTTCGTCTCGGCCCTGGGCTGCGCCATCCCCCAA
>JALHUR010000226.1 GCA_022867325.1 Candidatus Aminicenantota bacterium
CGGCTCCTTGAGTACTGCAAGGCGGGGCTTGTTCGGGGTTAACCCTGAGCCCACTCAGCCCCATCTCCTCTCAAGGGGCTGAGTACAAAAGTGTCGCTTCTCGTCCCCGGCCTTGCAGTACTCAGGGCTTCCATGAGTGCCGCCTTTCAGGGCGGGGTAGCGTCGGCGAACGGGTCAAGCCAGGAAACCGCCCGGAGCCACGCAGCCGAAGGTCTTGCGGATTGCCCAGTTTTGTGGTATGAAGTTGAAAACTTGCCCAGATGAAAAAAGGGGCTGTCCGTTCGAAGCGTCCTGAATTCGTCGCCGTTCTCTGTCTATGTCTGTGTCTCGGCGCGACCGCGGCCGACCCCGCCGCGCCTCCGGTCCCGGACAAGACCGACCTTCCCGGCCTTATCAAGAAGCTTGATACGCTCGCGGAAGCCGACAAGATCCCGGTTCTCAACATGATCGCCGAAACCTATCTGGCCCGGAAAGACAACCGGGAAGCGGTCCGCTGGGCCGAGCAAGCCCTTCCCCTTGCCGAGGCCCGAGGGAACGCCTGGGAAACGGTGAGGGCCCGACTGACGCTCGGGTCCGCCTACTATTTACTCGATAATCATGCGCTGTCTCTGAAGCATCTCAAGGAATGCTCGGCGAAGATCAAGGAGCTCGAAGGCGCGCCCGGAGAAGTCCCGAAAGAAAAGCTCCTCAGGGCTCGGCTGGAGATCGCCAGCTGGCTGGGCTACGCCTACGAAAAAAACCAGGACATCCAATCCTCCCTGGATGCGCTCCGGAACGGGGCCGAGATCGCCAAAGCGGCGGGCGACCAGCGGTCCGCGGCCGATTTCCTGTACCGGATCGCCATCGGCTACTTCGTCAAGACCGAGTTCGAAAAAGCCTTGGCCGCGGGGATCGAGTCCGTTGAAACGGCCCGGAAGCTCAACGATCCAGGATTGCTCAGCGATTGCGAATACGCGGTCGGCTATATTTATCGGGACTTGAAGCGCTGGGACACGGCCTTGGAATTCTTCCAATCCGCGCTCCGCAACGCCGAGGCGGCCCGCGACGAGCGACGCCAGGCCATGGCCCTGAACGAGATCGGGAACATCTTCACTTTTCGGGAGGACTATAAGGAAGCCCTCGATTACAAAAAGAAAGCCCTGGAAGCCGCCCGGCGGTCGAACGACAATTACACCATCTCCTGCTGCCTCCACGACATCGGGAACGTCTACTTGGAAACGGGAGATAAAGCCGCGGCCTTGGTCTATCTCCGGCAGGCGCTCGATATCGATATCAGGGAAGGCGCCGAGAGGGAGATCGCCATCGCCTCCCGGAACATCGCCAAGATCCACCTCGACATGAACAAGGTCGGAGAAGCCCAGGCAATCCTGGAGCGGGCCCTTCCCTATATCGAGAGAGTCGATTATCCCAGGGAACGGGCCGGCGTTTACGGCCTGCTTGCCGATGTCCATGAGCGGCGCGGCGATCACGTGCGGGCTTTAGCTTACTTGCGCAAGGCCTCCGACCTGAACGAACGGGTCCTCAAAGAAGAAGGCTCCCGCCAGCTTCAAGAGCTCCAAACCCAATACGAGACGGACAAGAAGAAGCAGGAAAACGAAATGCTGTCGCGGCAGAACAAGATCAACGAGCTGGCCCTCAAACGGCAGAAAGCCATCCGCCATTCCCTGATCATGCTCTCGGTCCTGGTCGTTCTCATCGCCGCCCTCATCTTCAACCGCTATCGCCTCAAGGTCCGGGCCCACGACGAGCTGGAGCTCGCCCACAAGGAGACCCAGGCCCAAAAAGATAAACTGGACAAGGCCAACATCCGCCTCGAGGAGCTCTCCCGCAAGGACCCGCTGACCGACCTCTCCAACCGCCGGGACATGATGGAGATGTTCGAGGAGGAGAAAACCCGTTTCGACAGGACCGACCGCCCCTTCGCCCTGATCATGGCCGATATCGACGGCTTCAAGGACGTCAACGATACTCTCGGACACGACTGCGGGGACTACGTCCTCAAGACGCTGGCCGACCTCCTGAGGTCCTAGCTCCGCAAGCTGACCCGGATCAGCCGCTGGGGCGGCGACGAATTCCTGGTCCTTCTGCCCGAGACGAGCCTTGACGGCGCCCGGAGGGTGGTGGAAAAAATCGGGAACCAGATCGCCCGGACCGATATGACCTGGAACGGACAAGCCCTCGTTATCCGGCTCTCGCTCGGGGTCAGCGTCTTCCGGGACGGAATGGAGATCGACGACCTGATTCGCGAGGCCGACCAGGACATGTACCGGAAGAAGAGGGCCGCCAAGGCCAGGGCGGCCGCGCTCCGCTCCTAAGCATCGAACAAGGAGGACCGACCTCATGACCGAGACCAAGCAGCGCTTCCCGAAGACCTTCTGGACAGCCAACACGATCGAGCTCTTCGAGAGGGCGGCCTACTACGCCATGGCCTCCTTCGTGGTCATCTACCTCAACGAAAATCTGGGGATGAGCCCGAGTAAGGCGACCTTCATCAACGGCACGTTCCTCTGGGGCAGCATCTACTTCCTGCCCATCCTGTCCGGAGCGCTGGCCGACAAGTTCGGTTTCAAGAAGTCCTTGAGCGTCGCCTTTATCCTGATCTCGATCGGCTACCTGATCATGGGAAACCTCCAGCGGCTGTGGCCCGGGATCATCGGCCGGGACGCGGCCGAGGCCGTCGATTTCACGGTGCCGGTCGTCCTGGGGGTCGTCCTGATCGGGATCGGAGGCTCGATCGTCAAGCCCTGCATCGCCGGCACGGTCCAAAAGACGGCCGGGACCAGGGCGACCCTGGCCTTCGGCATCTTCTACCTAGTCATCAACATCGGCTCCATCACCGGCCGGAGCGTCTCCTACTTCATCCGGACCAGCCGGGGCATCCCGGCCATCTTCACCTACGTCGCCTCGCTCTTCGCCCTGGTCGGCCTCATCATCACCCTTTTTGTCTACCGCGAGCCCGCGTTCGTCAGCGACGGCAAAAAGGACGGCCAGACGGTCCAGAAGAGGACGCTGGGCCAGGCTCTGTTCGGCATCGTCACCGTGCTCAGCAACCTCAAATTCGTGTTTCTGATCATCGTCCTCAGCCTGTTCTGGTTCCTCTACATCCAGCTCTACAATCTCATGCCGCTCTTCATGCGCTACGTCGACCCCAACGCGCCCATGGAGCTCTACACCCTGGCCAACCCCCTGATGATCGTCTGTTTCCAGCTCCTGATCACCCGTTGGGTCAAGCGTTGGACACCGGTCAAATCCATCATGCTCGGCGCCGTCGTCGTGACGCTGGGGATGTTCATAAACGTCCTGCCGACGCTCTTTTTCAGCGACATCACCCAGAAGGTCCATATCGGCCTGGCCGTTCCCATCGCCGGGATTTTCCTTCTTGTCTCGATCGCCTCGATGGCGGTGGGCGAGATGATGGCCTCCCCGCGGGTCTACGAGTATATCGGCGCCATCGCGCCGCGCGGCCAGGAGGGGCTTTACCTGGGGTACCAGAGCCTGCCGATCGCCTTGGCCAGCATCGTCGGAGGGCGATTGGGAGGCAAGCTCTTCGAGCGCTATATCTCGAATCCTGTCAAAGCGGGCCTGCCGCCCGGCCTCACGACCATGTGGCTGATCATCGTCGGGATCGGCGTCGCCTCGATCGTGGGGCTCTATATCTACGACCGGAACGTCGCCAAGGCTAAATAATCGAGCCGGAACCGCAGGGAAGGACAATCCTCGACCGCCGCGCCGCCGAAATGTCCGAATGGCCCGATAAAAAAGGTCTTGACAGGCTGGGCATTTTTTTTGTATAAGACCTCGACACCCAAATGAGACGCTTGAGCCATTCGACGCGAGACACGGCCCCGGGCGTCTCTCTTCTCTCCCTTCCCAAGTCCCGCCCCGTTATCATCGCTATCGCCAACAATAATGTCCCCTTCTAGGGGACACATACGCTTTCAACCGCCGCTTTTCCTTTTTTCAGGAACCTCTCCATCTCTTCGCAACGTTTGCATGCCAAGAAAGGAAAAACCGATGTTGACCATAGACATAGACGACGAACGGCGCCTGCTGACCTCCGAGAAGGTCCGCAAGGCCGTCTAAATTCAAAGCCGCGTCCTCGGCCGCGCCCGGGAATTCTTCGCGGGACGGGGGTTCGTCGAGATCCTGCCCGTCATAATCTCCCCCTTCACCGATCCCCTAACCGACCACCGTGTCCGGGGCGAGGTCGAGTGCTACGGCTTCCGCTATCAGATCACCAAGAGCATGATCTTCCACAAACAGATGGCCTTGCTCGGCTGTCCGCGCATTTTCTGTTTTTCGCCCAACGTTCGGATCGAGCCGGCCGAGCGCCGGACGAGCGGCCGGCACCTGATCGAGTTCGTCCAGCTCGACCTCGAGGTCCGCGACGCCTCCCGCGAGGACGTCATGACGCTGGCCGAAGATTTCCTGACTGATCTTATAGAGCGGCTCAGGGTCGACGCGGCGGAGGAGCTCGTCTTCTTCGGCCGCGACATTCGCCCGCCCCGGCGGCCGTTCCGGACGATGCGCCACGACGAGGCCGTGCGCGGTTACGGGAAGGACTACGAGGTCGGGCTCTCCCAGGACATCCGCGAGCCCGTCTGGATCCTCGACTTTCCGGCCGAGGCGCGCGAATTCTACGACCGGGAGTATCCCGACCGGCCGGGCATCCTGAGGGACATGGACCTCGTATACCCGGACGGCTTCGGCGAGGCCCTCTCCGGCGGCGAGCGGGAACATCTGCACGCGGCCATCGAGCGGCGCATCGAGCTTAAGGGAATCGACCTCGCCTCTTACAAGCTCTATCTTGACTTCGCGCGCAAAGGCCTTCCCCCCTCGGCCGGCTTCGGGATCGGGATCGAGCGGCTGACCCGCTACATCTGCGGCCTGGACAGCGTCCGGGAAGCGCGGTTTTTCGCCAAGCTCCCCGGAACCTGGAGCCTCTGAATGCGGAAACATCCCCGATGGGGACGGCCGGGAGGTGTTATTCATTACCCTTTGCCGGCGGGGCGCCCGGAGTCCGACTCCGCTGAACGGCAATCCCCCAATAATTTCGCCGGCTCGGCACCGAGATCAACCGATCACATGGGCGGAAGGGCAGCCGCAGCACGTGCATCACATTGACAGAGTCAACCCATCGACTCCCCGGCATGAATGCCGGGGCTTGCTCAGGGTTAACCCTGAGCCTCGCTTCTCGTCCCCGCCCCGAAGCTCCACGGACTTACGTCCGTTGGAGCGCCTGTACTCATGAACCGGAAACGGTTCATGAGTATTGAAAGGCGGGGCTTAGCGTCGGCGAACGGGTCAATCCCGCCCCCTACACTCTTTTTCATCGGAATCCCCGCACCGATAAAATTAGCGGAGATAATCAGATGAGCCAGACAAAAAAAGCTTCCCCCGATGAGACCAACGGACCGAAAGCGATCCCGCAATCAAGCTAGCGGCGGAGCTCGAGCATGGAATTGTGGCTGCGCTTTCGGCGGGCGGAACGGCTTCAGGCGGATTCGGCCGTCGGCTCCTCCCGGAAGCGCCTGTTTCAGGCGGCGCCACGCCCACGAAAAAAACTACGTCAATGACCCGGACCGGAACAACTCCTATCGTCAGGCCGCGAGCCGACGCCTTCGGCCGGCGGTCGGAATTCAAACGCCGCATCAGTGACGCGCTCAAGGACGAAAGCCGCATCGCCGATTTCCTGTGGGAGGGCTGCTTGTCGCTCATCACCCAGGACCAGAAATTCCTGCTGGGCATCCACTACCTGGAGTATCATGACGGGTTGAACATTGTCCCCGTTCTTAACGACCGGATGGCGTATTTTGACGAGTACCTGGCTTTCGAGCATGAAGTCATGGCCGGCCGCAGCGAGGCCGAAAGGAGGACAACATGAAATCAACATTAATCATCATCGAAAGCCTGGCCGCAGTTGCTGGTTTGATTCTTGTCCTGTACGATGTATTCTTGCACCGGCGTTTGAAGCGCAAAGATGCCCTCATCCACAAAGAGGATGAAAACAGGGTCTTCATGGGTTTCTTACTGAAAAATACGGGCCTGCCGCTGTTTGTCTTCGCCGCCTGTTTTCTGTGTCGTACCCTATTTTATGTGTCTCCGCTCGTTTTTATCTTCAGTGGGATCCTGGCGGGCTTTATTTCGGCCTTCTGGAACGTTGTGTTCTGGGCGTTATCGGAAGACAAATATAAAACCAAGCCGTCCTTGGGAGAACCCGTGGGGGCCGTCTTTCTGGGCTGCGCCGGCTTTGTGATAGCCCTCGTTTTGGGAGCAGGCCTCGGGTTTGCTTTTTACTTCATCACGAAATAGCCGCGGCATGACCCCGGCGTCCCGGGGGTGTTTTCATGACCGATGGATTGGCGGGTGCGGCGCCCCAATCCACAATGGCCTTGACGGCCGCGTCGATGGCCAGACGCGTCCCATTGCCGCCCCGGTTGGCCAGGAAGGAAAAAAAATAATCCCCTCCGTCCGTGCGGACGACACCCGATAGGGCCCTCACGGCCTTGAGATAGCCGGACTTGGCCCGAACCCGGCCCAGGACCCTTCGGCCGCTCTCCCAACTGCCTCCCCTGCCGTCGGGGTTGGCTTGAGCTCCCAGTCGCTTGAAGAGCGCTTCAGCGGCCAGCCCCAGGCTCTCCTTATTGGCCATCATGAGGCAATCGCCCAGCAGGGTCCGGTATTCGGCCAGCGGCCGGTAGTCAGCGTCGTCGGGCATGGGACGCTCCAAGATCTGGCCGGTCACGCGGATCCCCGCTTTGACCAGGCCGTCCCGGAGCAGATGGCTGAAGAAGAGGGCCGGGTTCTCCACGGCGAAAGAGTACGGGCCGGCCCGGTCACGGCAAGTTCCCGAGACGATCAGCTCGCCGGGAACTTCGGTCCGATCCAGGCTGATCCGGCTCCGGCCATAAGACCGGGGCCGGACGGCGTTGATCAGATTCACATACTCGGTCGGCGGCTCCAGGGAGATCACGATCCGGCCTCCCTGATTGAGCACGGCGACATCCGCGCATTTGCCGCGATAATTAAGGCCGCTGACCTCGCAGGCGTATTTCTGATTGAGCTGGTTCGCCGGCCAGCCGGGATGGACGCGTTGTTCGTCGAAGACGGATCCATCGAGGATGATATCCGACAGGGAGACGACGCCGCTCTCCTTGAAGCGGTCGATGATGTCCCGCAGGACCGGAGGACGCCGATGGCCGTTCCGGGCGTCGGTCTCCTTATCGCCGAGAAGGGGGTCGCCGCTGCCGATCACAACTAAGGACTCCCCGCTCAGGCCGACTCGCGTGACAAAGGCGAAATCCGGCCCCATCATCTCCAGCGCGCCGGCCGTAAGGACCTGTCAAGAATTACGTTTATTCAGTCGCTCGGCCAGGAGCTGGGCGGTGTGGCGGACCTCGACGGCGAGGCCTTGCCTGCGGCAGCCGCCCCGGATCTGGAGGAGGCAGCCCGGGCAGTCGAGGGCGACGGTCCCGGCCCCGGTCTCTTTAATGGCCTCGATTTTCTCGGCCAGGAGGGCCTCCGACACTTCAGGGTGGTCGGCCGAGAAGCTCCCTGCGAATCCGCAGCAGGTTGCGGTCTCGATCATGTCCTTGATCTTGAAGCCCGTCGCCGTCTCGAGGACCGACCTCGTCGCCTCAACGGCCTTGAGGTAGTATTTATGGTGGCAGGATTCGTGGTAGGTCAGGGCATTCGGCTCCGGCCTCTTGGAAAGAACCCGCGCCAATCCTTTCTTCTCTTTCCGCTCCATGAACTCGGCGAATGATATGATTTTGTCCGCGAGGCCGGCGGCTTCGTCCCCGACCAGGTCCGGCCCGGCGTGGCCGAGCATGGTCGTGCAGGTCGGACAAAGAGTGACGACCGTTTCGCTCGCGCGAATCGCCTCCATGAGTTTTTCATAGGACTTGCGCGCCGACCTCGGGAACCCTCCGTTCGCCGAGGGGAATCCGCAGCAGGCGGCCGGCGCGAGGTCGATCCCGTATCCGAGCGCTTTCAGGACCCGGGCCGCGTCCATCCCGATCTCGGGATAGAAATGCTCGACCAGGCATCCGACAAAGATCGTGATCCGGCCCCTGCTGGCGGTCTGATCGCCGCCCAGGCCGCTCTTATTAAAAAGCTTGCTGAACGTCTTTTTCGCCGGGGCCGGGACGGCCCTGAACCGGTCATATTTCCGGAAGGGAAAGGGCAACCGACGCAGGTATCCGTCTTTTCCGGACAGCAGGGGCCGCCCGACCCGCGCCGCCCGGAAGGCGGCCCTATGGACGGGCGGACGGGCCAGGACGCCCTCGAAGGCCAACCGCTTCCAGAGGGGCGACCCGGTTTGCTCGTTGATCCTCTCCCTGAGGGCGATGACGAGGTCCGCGATCTTGATCTTGGCCGCGCAATAGTCCTCGCAGCGGTGGCATCCCAGGCACAGCCCGGCCATGGCCTTGGATTCCTTGAGCCCGTGGACCCAGGCGGTCAGAAGAGTCCCGATTCCGCCCATGTAGACGTGGGCGAATTCCTTGCCGCCCAGGACCTTGTAGGCGGGACAGACGTTGAGGCAGGCCGAGCATTTGATGCAGCGCAGGACCTGGCGGAAAACGGGATCGGCCAGGATCTCGGAGCGGTGGTTGTCGAGGAGGATGATGGTCCGGGGATGGTCCCCGGCGCCGGCGATGAACGACACGTAGCTCGTAAAGACCTGGCCGGTCGCATTCCGGGGCAGGAGCCGGAGGAGGAGGGCGGCGTCGGCCATGGTCGGGACGACCTTCTCGATCGAGGCCAGGACGACCTGGACGGGCGGGACGGTCGAGACGAGGCGTCCGTTGCCCTCGTTGGTGACGAGTATGACCGCCCCGTTCTCGGCGACGAGGGCGTTGGCGCCGATGAAGCCGGCCGCGATGGTGAAGATCTCGCGGCGGAGCTCCTCGCGGGCGATCCGGACCAGCGCCGGGATCTCCTCGGGCACGGGGCGGCCCAGGCGGCGGGCGAAGATCCGGGCCACGTCGGCCCGGGTCAGGTGGATGGCCGGCATAACCATGTGGGTGGGCGCTTCGGCCTCGAGCTGCACGATCCACTCGCCCAGGTCGGTCTCGCGCGGCTCGATCCCCCGCCGCGACAGGAAGTCGTTGAGATGCGTCTCCTCCCCGACCATGGATTTGCTCTTGGCGACCTTGGCGGCGCCGTTCCGGCCCAGGACATCGGCGATAAGCCGGTTGGCCTCGTCGCCGTCGCGGGCTCGGAGGACTTCGTTCCCGCGCCGGCGGGCCTCGGCCTCGAACCGGTCGAGGAGCTCGGCGTTTCGTTCCAAGCTCGCATCCTTCATCTCGGCCAGCAGCGTCCGCAGCTCCTCGAAGTTCTGCCCCATGAGCGCGTTCCGGCGTTTGACAAGGTAGTTCCGAGAGAATTCGGCCAGGACGGACTTGAGATGAGGATCGATCCGGCTCCGGCTCATGCCTTCTTCCCAATTATCGTGTCGATGAGGACGATGACGAGCCGGCCCGGACCGTGGACCCCGATCGAGAGGACGTTCTCGATGTCGGCGGTCCGGCTCGGCCCGGTGACGAGAGAAACCTGCCCGAACCCGGACGGCGACGCCAAGTGCTTCGTAATCGCGGGAAGGACATCTTCGAGCCGCCCGACTATCGCGCACGCCTCGAGGACGGCGACACAGACCGGAGGCAGGGTCCAAACGTTTTTCCCGGCATCGCTCCGGTCTAAGTGGACCAGGGTCCCCGTTTCGGCGATCCCGAAGTGAGCGAGGACAAGGCCCGCTTCGGCCGATGCGCTGTCCTCGGCTTTATCGCCTCGGACAAGGCGGGCTCGAAATTTGGCGGGAACGAAGGCCTTAGCGTCGGCCGCAGAGGCGATCGTTTGAGCGCCGAGTTCTTCGAGGATCGAGGCGATGGCCGTCCTCGCAGCAGCAGGAGTCGCCGAGGTCCGGACCTCAGCCCCAGCCGCCTCGGCCCGCTCGCGGAAAAGCTTGACGAGCCCCGCCCCGGCCCGTTTCCCCCTCACCATCGTTGGGCCTTCTTGGGCTCCATCTTGCGGAGGTCAAGCCCTCTCTCCAGGGCGCCGATCCGGTACAGACAAATCTCGCGGACGGACGACGGGTGGTGGAGAACCTCGCTCAGCGATTGGGCCCCCACCGCCCAGACGCCGCCTCCCCGAACGATGACGACTTTGTACTCGTGGAGCTTGCGGATGAGGGTTTCGTCGTCGACCTTGGGCGGGAGGACCGGGATGACCAGGTAGAGGAAGCCGCCCTCGGCGTCGATCGGGATGACCCGGTCGGCCGGCCCGGTCTCGCCCGGATACCGGAAATAGGCGAGCGCCTCGGCCTCGGGAAGGTAGCAATGCATGACGGTCTGAAAGTCCGTCTCGGCGTAGATGAGCTTGTGTATGAGGATCTCGTTTAGGTCTCCCGCTTCCTGCCGAATCGGGAGCCTACGGAGCGGGCCGCCCAGGTCGCGCGGCATGGCCCCCTTCCCCGCGTAGAGAAGATGATCGACGCCGCGGGCCGAGATCGAGCCGGTGTGAAAAGGCGAAAGCCGCGACTCGAAGACCCGGTTCCCGGTCTTGCGGAATTCGGCCAGGATCTCCTCCTCCTCGGGAAAATCGCAGACGTCGTCGCCGCCGATTTCGTAAGGAACGGGCCGGTATTGGAAATGGGCGGCCGGATCGGTCTGGATCTCCGCCCTCAACTTATCGACATCGATCCCGAGCTTCTGGAGAAGTCGAACGATATATCCGGAGGTGTTGGCGATCCCGAGGAGGAAAAAGGCCTCCTGGAGGGTCCGGCCCCGGGCGAACGTCCCGTGGGTCTGGACGACGGTCGCCGGGTGGTCGGCCAGCCGCTTGGGGACGGTCTCGATGACTTCGAACGAGCCGCTGGGAACAGCCAGCCAGTCGACCGGGACGACCCCGCCCAGATGATGCCAGCCGAGCGGATCGACCGGGATGAAGGCGGGGGGCTTGTTGGGCTTGTCGGCGTCGTCGAAGGTGGCGACGACCAGGTCCTTGGTGTGGGCGTGGAAGGTGGCCCGGACGCCGTCGATGGCCAGGATTCGGGCGTGGATGTCGGTCTCGGACGAGGCCTTATAGTAGCCGTAGTCCGTCTCGCCGGGCGACAGGAAGCAGATCTGGCTCGCCTCGAGGTCGCCCTTCTGGGAGCCGGTCGCGGTGATGACGATCTTCTCGCGGCCGGACCGGTCCGTCCACTTGACGGCCATGTTCCCGCTGTGGCTGTCCTGGAGGTCGAGGAGGAGGCTGGCCCGGCCGATCGTCCGGAAGAGCCGCAGAAGCTCCTCGCTGGCTTGCCAATCTTTTCCGATCATCGCGTCCGCTCCTCGATCCCGAGCGCGCGGAGCAGGTCCCGGCCGGGGCGGCCGTTCTCATCCCAATCGCGCACGCGGTAATAGTCCCTCCGCATCCGTTCCATGGCCTCATGCGAGACGACACGCTCCTGGCCGTCGATGACAACCGGCGTCGAAGCGAAGCGCTCGGGCAGCGCGTCGTCGGCCGGCGTCAATCCCGCCTCGATGTTGAAGAGCCGCTCCAGAGTGGCCACCCGGTTCTCGACGTCCTCGAGCCGCGCCGTCGAGAAGTCGAGGCCGGTCGCTCCGCTGGCCATCCGCGCCCAGGGATCGGCCGCGAAGGCGAATCCCGTGAACCGGCAGACGCCCAGGCTGTCCTGGAGGATGCCCAGGTTTTGCATGTTGCGGATGGCGATCGGCGACTGGAGAAGGCTGAAGCGGGGGATCTCCTTGGCTCCGCCGAAAAAGGCAAGCGAGACGGCGTAGCCGCCGCGGAGGTGGCAGGCACCGGTCGGCGAGGTCATGTAACCCAGGGCCTGGGTGAACGAGGCCCGCGGATCATAGCCCGGGATCTCGAGGCCCTTGACGGACATCGAAAGCTCGGGGCGGCCGCAGGAGACCGCAAGACGGCGCGAGCCCTCGGCCAGCCGCACCCCGATCCCCTCGCGGCGCGCCGTGAGCCGGGCCCGTGGTTCGAGCGCTGCCGCAGTCCCGAAGCGGAGGTCGAGCC
>JALHUR010000227.1 GCA_022867325.1 Candidatus Aminicenantota bacterium
AGGGCGTCCTCGTCGAGCGGGATCTTGGTCCCGATCGTATAGATCGGGACATCAACCTTCCGCGCGACCGCCAGGGCCTGGTCGGGCGAGCATTGGCTGTCGTTTTCGACGCCGTCGGTCACCAGGAGGAGGGCCCGCTTCTCGTACCGGCCCTTGTTGGCGAATTCGGGCGAGACCCCGACGGCGTCGTTCAGGGCCGTCTTGCCGAAGGCCTCGGTTTTTTCAAGGACCGCCCAGACCTCGTTCTTGGAGGTCGTGTGCCGGACCGCCACTTCGACGGCCCTGTCGGCGAATATCAACAGGGATACCTCGTCCCGAGGCTTGAGGACCGAGAACAAGAAGGGACGGAGGCAGGCTTTGACCTCGGCCAGCTTGTCCTGGACGGCCATGCTTCCGCTGACGTCGAGAAGGATGGTCAGGCTGACGGGCGCCTCGGAGTCGTACCGGAAATAGGTCAGCGGCCTCTTCCGGTTGTTCTCGAAGACGGCGAAATCCTTCGCGGTCAGGTCGTTGATGTAATGGCCGCCCCTGTCCTGGACGGTGACGGCGATCGAAATGGCGATGACCTAGATATCGACCGATAACCCTTCCTTCTTGGCGTCTTGCCGGGGATAGGGGCCGGGGCCCGCGCCGATCAATCCGGCGCAAAGGCCCAGGGCGATCAAGGCGGCTCGCAGTTTCATTTCCATCCGCACATCCCTCCTCCGCGCTTCCCCATTACTTTTTATCCCCCGAACAGGGTTGGATGTCAATCTCGCCCAGGGGCGGCCGGGTCGATGGGTTGACTTTTCGGGGCCATGAATCTAAGATAGGGCATTGAATTCGGGCCCCGAGAGGCCTCGCGACCATCCCAGGACAACCCGAGGACGATGGAACACTACGACTTTCAAGCGATCGAAGCCAAATGGCAGAAGGCCTGGAGCGACAGCGGGGCCTTCCGCGTGACCGAAGACCCCTCCAAGCCGAAGTTCTACTGCCTCGAGATGTACCCCTACCCCTCCGGCCACATCCACATGGGCCACGTCCGGAACTACACGATCGGCGACGTCATCTCCCGGTTCAAGGTCATGAAGGGCTTCAACGTCCTCCACCCGATCGGCTGGGACGCGCTGGGCATGCCGGCCGAGAACGCCGCCATCAAGCGCGGCGTCCAACCCCGGACCTGGACCCTGGACAACGTCGTACACATGAAGACCCAGCTCCAGCGGCTGGGGATCTCCTACGACTGGTCGCGGGAGGTCAACACCTGCCTCCCCGACTACTACAAGTGGAACCAGTGGATTTTCCTGAAAATGTTCGAGAAGGGGCTGGCTATCCGCAAGGAGAGCTGGGTCAACTGGTGCCCCCAGTGCCGGACCGTCCTGGCCAACGAGCAGGTCGTGGCCGAAGGCTGTTGGCGCTGCGAGACCAAGGTCGCCCAGAAGAAGATGGAGCAGTGGTTCCTCAAGATCACGGACTACGCCGAGGAGCTTCTGACCGGGCACGCTCTCCTGGCCAAATGGCCCGAGCACGTCCTCCTCATGCAGAAAAACTGGATCGGGAAGAGCTTCGGGAGCCTGGTCTCCTTCCCGCCGGCTTGGGACCGGAGCCGGGGCATCGAAGTCTTCACGACCCGGATCGATACGATCTGCGGCGCCACCTTCCTCGTCCTGGCCGCTGAGCACCCGATGACGGCCGGGCTCGTCGCCCGCTCGCCGCGCCGCGAGGAGCTCCAGGCTTGGGTGTCCCGGGTCATCGCCCAGTCCCGGTTCAAGAGGGATGACGCGCCCGAGGAGAAGGAAGGGATCGATACCGGGGCCAAGGTCGTCAATCCCTTCACCGAACGCGAGATCCCGGTCTGGCTGGCGAATTACGTCCTGATGGATTACGGGACGGGCGCCATCATGGCCGTGCCGGCCCATGACCAGAGAGACCACGAATTCGCCCTCAAATACGGCCTCGACATCAAGACCGTCATCCTGCCCGAAAAGGATCAAGAAAACGCCGCCGAGCCGGGCAAAGCCTTCGAGGACTGGGGCGTCCTGGCCGACTCGGGCGAATTCTCGGGCCTGGGCTCGGCCGAGGCCATCGTGCGCATGAACCGCCATGCCGAGGCCAAGGGCTTCGGCCGGCAGAACGTCATCTACCGTCTCCGCGACTGGGGGATTTCCCGCCAGCGCTACTGGGGGACGCCCATCCCGATCATCACCTGCGACGCCTGCGGCACGGTCGGGGTTCCTTACCGGGATCTTCCGGTCGAGCTTCCCTTCGATGTGCCGTTCACGGGCGAGGAAGGCTCGCCGCTGGAAAAGGTCCCGGCCTTCGTCAAGGCCCGCTGCCCCAAATGCGGCGGCCCGGCCCGGCGCGAAACCGACACCATGGACACCTTCGTGGATTCCTCCTGGTACTTCTTCCGCTACACGTCGCCGGAACGGACCGACCTGCCGTTCGCCCCGGAGGCGGGCCGCTACTGGATGCCCGTCGACCTCTACATCGGCGGCGTCGAACACGCCATCCTCCACCTCATCTATTCCCGGTTCTTCACGAAGTTCCTGCGCGACCTGGGCCTGACTTCGGCCGACGAGCCCTTCCCCCACTACCTGGCCCAGGGCATGGTCACCAAGGACGGCTCGGCCATGTCCAAATCCAGGGGCAACGTCGTCGACCCGGACGAGAACGTCCAGACCTACGGCGCGGACGCGCTCCGCCTCTTCATCCTGTTCGCCTCGCCGCCCGAGAAGGAGTTCGCCTGGACGCGGGACGGGGTGGAGGGCGGTCACCGCTTTCTGAATCGGATCTGGGGGCTCTTCCAGGAGAACCTGGGTCTCTTCGACCGGAAGACGGCGCCGGCCCCGCTCGACGCCGCGGCGGCCGGACGGTTTCCGCTGGCCCGCAAGGTCCATCAGACCATTCGCAAAGTCAGCGACGATATCGGGGTCCGCTTCCATCTCAACACGGCCATCTCGTCCATCATGGAGCTTACCAACCAGATCCGGAAGGACAGGGACGCCCTGCGCGGGGATGACGCGGGCCGGGCCGTTCTTAGACTGTCGATCGAGACGCTCGTCCTCCTCCTCGGGCCGTTCGCCCCGCATCTCTGCGAAGAGCTCTGGAGCCGGATGGGCCGGCCGGGGCTTCTCTTCCGCGCGGCCTGGCCGGTCTTCGATCCGGGCTTGGCCCGAGACGAGACGATGACGATCGTCGTCCAGGTCAACGGCAAGCTCCGGGACAAATTCGAGGCGGCGCCCGACCTGAGCGAGGACGCGCTGGCGAACGAGGCCTTGGCCCTGGACCGGATTCGGGAGCTCCTGGGCGGGCGGGCTCCCCGTAAGGTCATCGCCGTCAAGAACAAGCTCGTCAACTTCGTCATCTAAGGAGTCGGCCGAAGGGATGAAGACGAAAATCCCGCTTATCCTGGCCCTTTGCGGGTTCGCGGCCGCCTGCGGTTATCACCTGCGCGGCACCGGGACTTTCCTGCCGCCCCACATCAAGACCCTGTACGTCCCGATGTTCAAGAACGAGACGACGCGTTTTCAACTTGACCTCAAGCTGACCCAGGCCGTCGTCAACGAATTCGTGGCCCGAAGCAAGGTCGAGGTCTCGACCGACGAGGGCAAGTCCGACGCCGTCCTCCTGGGCGATATCGTCACCTTCAACGTCTACCCGATCGCCCTGTCCAGCCAGGGCGGGGCCGACCGCTACAACATCACCGTCGTTGCCAGGGTCGTGCTCCGGGACAAGGTCAAGAACCGGATCATCTTCGCCAATCCGTCCTTCCTTTATATCCAGGAGTACGAGGTCTCGGAGGGCGCCGATTTCGAGTCCATGGAGACCGAGGCCATCGACCAGATCGCCGAGAAGTTCGCCCGAAGCCTGGTCATGACCATGCTCGAAGGATTTTAAGGCGGTGCGCGGGGATCCGTTCGGGCCCGACTTCAAGGCGGCCAAGCTCGTTCCCTGCTACTTATTCTACGGCGTGGAAACCTTCCAGGCCCTGGAGTTCATCGACCGGGTCCGGGAGCTCCTCTTCGCCGGCCGGCCCGCCGAATTCGGGGTCGAGCGCTTCTATATCCCGGAAACGGGCTGGCGCGAAGTCGTCGATTCGGCCCGGACGACGGCGTCCCTGTTCGCCGACTGGCGGATCCTCATCGTCAAGGCCGAGGCCAAACGGTCCAAGGCGGAAGACGAGGCGCCCGAGGGCCCCGCCTCCGAGGCGGGGCGCCGCTCCAAGGGGGGCGAGGAAGCGCTCAAGGATTATCTGGCCGCCCCCTCGGACCGGACCGTCCTGATCATCGTCCTGGCCGGCCCGGTCAAGAAAACGCATCCGATCGTCAAGCTCCTGTCTCCCTTCCCGGAGACGACGGTCGTTATCCAGGAGCTTAAGCCGCTCAAGGAGTATGAGGCCAAACTCTGGCTTGAGGAAAGGGCGGCCCGGCTCGGAAAGCGGATCGAGCCCGAGGCCCGGGACCGGCTGATCGAGGTCACGGGCTGCGATCCGGCCGTTCTGGCCGGTGAGATCGAAAAGCTGGCCCTGTTCACGGACGAGCGGCGGATCATCAAACTCGACGACATCGAGCTCCTCTCCGGCTGGGTCAAGTCGTTCGAGGGCTATGAAATCGAGAACGTCCTTCTGGCGGCCGACATCAAGCGCGCCCTCGTCGTCCTGGACCGGCTTTTCCGGGACGGACACCGGGGGGAGGAGATCGTGAACCAGATGACGCGGTTTTTCAGGGATTTGCTGATGACCAAGCTCCAGCTCCGGGAGGGAAAGCCGCGCAGGGAGATATTCGCCGAGCTCAAGCCCCAGATCTCGTTTTCTTTCCGGAAACTCTACGAAGAGACGTCCGGGAGGCTGTTCGGGCTGGTGGACCGCTTGTCGTTTGACGACCTGCGCGGCCTGCTGGACGGGCTGCGCCGGATCGACGAGAGAATTAAGACATCGGACAGTTCAGCGCAGGCGCTCTTGGAGCGATTCGTGGTTGAGTACGGCGTCGCGGCCGAACGGAGAGGGATTATTTCCCCGGGGAGGCTGTCAGGAGCCCGACCTGCCGGCTGAGGCGGGACTTGGTGCGGCTGCCCGTGTTGGGCTTGATGGTTTTTTTCTTGACGGCCATGTCGATCGTCGAAAAAGTCTTGGGGAGGAGGGCCCGGGCCTTGTCTTTGTCCTTGGCCTGGATGGCTTCGCGGAGCTTTCGGATCTGGGTCCGCAGGGCCGATGTGTTGCTCTGGTTGACGGCTTTGCGACGGAGGCTGCGCTTATGCTGCCGGATCGCGGATTTGTGTCGGACCATCTGTCTCTCCTTTGGGAAAGTCGTATGATAGAATACAAAGCCCCTATTGTCAACTTATGGGCGCTTTGGCTGAAATTCTGGAAAACCATTCGATGATAAGCTTCGGCGAAGGAAGTCGAGAGCGGCTATGAAAATCGTTCTGCAGAGAGTCCTGGAGGCGTGGGTCGCGGTCGACGGCCGCCAGGTCGGCCGGATCGGCCGCGGGGTTTGTCTGCTGGTGGGCGTCGAGAAAGGGGACACCCCGGCCGACGCGGCTTACCTGGCCCGGAAGACCGTCGAGCTGAGAATCTTTTTGGACGCGGAGGGAAAGATGAACCTCGACCTGGCCGAAGCGGGCGGCGAAGTGTTGGCCGTCTCCCAGTTCACCCTGGCCGCTTCGGTCCGCAAGGGACGGCGGCCGAGCTTCGACGGCGCGGCCGATCCGGTCCCGGCCGCCGTCCTGTTCGATGAATTCGTCCGGCTGGTGAGGGAGGCCGGCTTCAAGGTTGAGACGGGGGTTTTCCAAGCCGTGATGGAGGTCCATATCGTCAACGACGGGCCGGTCACCTTCGTCCTCGATTCCCGGGCGAAGGAGTAGGGCGGGGCCTATACCCGTTCGCCGACGCTACCCCGCCGGCATTCATGCCGGGGAGTCGAGGGGTTGACTCCGCTCGTCAGCTGAACTTCAGGTCGCTTGTTTTGCGGAGGGATTCCTCGGCCGCTTTCTTGACGTAGGGATTCTTGTCGTCGGCGAGCTTGACGAGCAGGCAGAGACAGTCCTTGCCTCCGATTTCGCCCAGGGCCTCGGCCGCCGAGCGGCGGACATCGACATTGACGTCCGCCACGGCCTGGGCCAAGGGCTTTATGAATAGGGCGTTTTTCCGGAGCCCCATGATTTTGATGGCGGCGCTTTTCGCGTACCAGGGGCCGCAGGCCAAGCGTTGAAGGAGGAGCCGCCGGTTGAGGACCTCGCGCCGGGCGAGCTCCTTGATGAGAACGTCCCTGATCTGCTCGGAAGGATCGGCCAGGGATTCGATCAGGACGGCCTGGGTCCAGGGGGCTTTGATGGCGGCGACCGCCTTGAGGATCTTCAGCCGCCGGTCCTTGTCTTCGGTGGCCTTCAGCTTCTTGATGAAGGCCCGGGAGACGGGGTTCATCTTCTTATGGAGGATTTCGATTTCCTTAAGGGCCCGGGCCGAAGCCTTGACCACGGCCGGATTCCGGTCGTTGAGAAAGCCGTGAAAGAGGTCGGGGTCTTCGCTGCAGTAAGTCTTGAGGAGCTTGAGGGCCGCCGTCCGGACCAACGACGACGACTGGAGGTCCTGGAGGACGGTCACCAGCGCCTGGGTTCGTTCCGATGGGGCCAGTTCCTGGATGAGAGCGGGGAGGGCTTTGGCCTTGGCCCTGGGGCCGAGCGACCGGAAGCCTTCGAGGAATTCCTGAAGAGTCATGCCGTCCCGCCGGGGATCGGGCCCTCCCTCAGACCATGTCCAGGATGTGGCCCATCTTTTCCTTTTTGGCCTTTAGATATTTCAAGTTGGCCTGGTTGGGTTCGATCTCGAGCGGGACCCTTTCCGTGATCTCGAGGCCGTAGCCGGCCAGGCCGATGAACTTCCGGGGGTTGTTGGTGATGAGGCGGATCTTATAGACGCCGAGGGCGACCAGGATCTGGGCGCCGATTCCGTAATCCCGCTGATCGGGCTTGAACCCGAGCCGACAGTTGGCCTCGACCGTATCGACTCCCTCCTGATCCTGGAGGGCGTAAGCCCGGATTTTATTCATGAGTCCGATGCCCCGGCCCTCGTGGTTCAGAATGTAGAGAAGGACGCCCTTGCCCTCCTTCTCGATCATGGCCATGGACTCGCGGAGCTGCTCGCCGCAGTCGCAGCGGACCGAGCCCAGGGTGTCCCCGGTCAGACACTGGGAGTGGGCCCGAACCAGCGTCGGCTCGTCCCCGCCCAGCTCGCCCTTGATCAGGGCGATATGGTGCTCCTTGCGGATGGCGTCCTCGAAGACGACGATCCGGAAATGACCGAACCGGGTCGGCAGATCGGCCTCGTCGATCCGCTGGACGAGCGTCTCGGTCTTCATCCGGTACCTGATCAGGTCGGCGATGGTCAGAACCGGAATCCCGTGCTCCCGGCTGAAGGCCTCGAGCTGGGGCATCCGGGCCATCGTCCCGTCCTCGTTCATGATCTCGCAGATGACGCCGGCCGGGGCGAGCCCCGCCAACCGGGCCAGGTCGACGGCCGCCTCGGTCTGGCCGGCGCGCGCCAGCACGCCGCCCTCACGAGCCTGGAGCGGAAAAATGTGGCCGGGCCGGGCCAGATCGCCGGGCCGGGTGGCCGGGTCGAGGGCGGCCAGGACGGTCCGGGCCCGGTCGTGGGCCGAGATCCCGGTCGATATTCCGTCCCGGGCGTCGATGGACACGGTGAAGGCGGTTTCGAAGCGGGCCGTGTTCTGGGCGACCATGAGCGGAAGCAGGAGCTCCTCGAGGCGTTTCGGGGTCATCGGGAGGCAGATCAGCCCCCGGCCGTGTTTGGTCATGAAGTTGATCGCGTCGGGGGTGACCTTTTCGGCCGCGATCATGAGGTCGCCCTCGTTCTCGCGGTCTTCGTCGTCGACGATGATGATGAGCCGGCCGGCGCGGACGGCCTGGGCGGCCTCCTCGACGGAGACGGTTCGGAATGTATCGGACATGGACCCTCTCAAAAAAGCCGCCCGATTCCTCGGGTCAGCGGGGATTTCGAGAGAGATAATTATACACGTATTTGCCCAGGATGTCACATTCGATGTTGACGGAATCGCCCGGCCGCAGCCTGCCGAGCGTCGTCCGCTCCAGGGTCAGCGGGATGAGTTCGACCTCGAACGACGAGGATTTGACCTCGGCCACGGTCAGGCTGGCCCCGTTGACGGCGACCGAGCCCTTGGGGACGAGGTAGGGCCGGAGCTCGGCGGCGAGGGCGATCTCGAGCCGGCGCCCCGGCCGCTTCTCCGCGGCGCGGAGGATGCGGGCCGTCCCGTCGATATGGCCGGTCACGAGATGGCCGCTGAGGAAAGTCTCGGTCGTGACCGGGAGCTCGAGGTTGACCCCGTCGCCGGGCCGGAGGGAGCCGAGGGTGGTCTTGCGGACGGTCTCCTGGGAAAGGTTGAAGACAAGGACGGTCTTCTCCTTGCGGACGACGGTCAGACAGGCCCCGTCGACCGCTACGCTGTCCCCGGCCTCAACCCGGCCGGCCAGTTCCCCGGCCTCGACGGCCATCTCTTGACGTCCCTGCTTGAAACCCTTGAAGACACCCGCCCGGGCGATGATTCCCGTGAACATCAGAAGTATCCCTCCATGACGATATCAGGCCCGATCCGGAAAGAGCGCAGGCTCGAAAGGGCCAGGGCCTTTCGGATGGAGGCGGCTCCGGCGCCGCCGTCCAGCGAGGGCGCGTCAGGGCCCCCGATCACGAGGGGGGCGACGAAGAGCACGATCTTATCGGCCAGCCTCGCATCCAGGAACGAGCCGAGAACCCCGCTTCCGCCCTCGACGAGCAGGCTCGCGATTTCCCTCGCCCCGAGAACGGCCAGGGCTTCATCGAGGGCCAAGCGGCCCCGGCGGCTCCGGATGGGAATGATTTCGGCGCCCGCCTTTTCGAGCGTCTTTCTCTTCGCGGCCGGCGGATCGGGCCCGGTCAGAATCCAGAGCTTTCCCCGGGAGAGCGTCTTGAGGAGCCGGGATTTTCGGGGGAAGCGCAGCCGCGAGTCGAGGACGACGCGGACGATGGTTTTTCCCTTCCAGGCCGGGTGGCGGACCGTGAGCCGGGGATCGTCCCGGAGGACGGTGTTGATGCCGACCAGGACCGCGTCGGCCTCGCCGCGCAGGAGGTGGGCGTAAGCGCGGGATTCGGGCGAGGAGATCCATCGGCTGTCCCCGGTGCGGGTGGCGATCTTCCCGTCGAGGCCGGCGGCCGCCTTGAGGGTCACGAACGGAAGCTTGCGGGTGATGTGCTTGATATAGGCTTCATTGAGCCGCCGGTTCCTGTCTTCGAGGAGGCCGACCGAGACTTCGATTCCGGCCTCGCGCAGGCGGCGGACCCCCTTTGCGTAGACGAGGGGGTTGGGGTCCAGGGACGAAACGACGACCCTGCGCAGCCCGGCGCGGAGGACGGTGTCGATGCAGGGCGGCGTCCGGCCCCAATGGACGCAGGGCTCCAGGGTCAGGTAGAGGGTTGCGCCCCGGGCTTTCGCTCCCGCGCGCTTAAGGGCGATGATCTCGGCGTGGGGCTTGCCGGGCCGCTCATGGGTTCCGTGGCCGACGATCCTCCCGCCCTTGACGACGACGGCGCCGACGTTGGGGTTGGGGCTCGTCCAACCGCGGGCCTTCTCGGCCAGGCCGTAGGCCATCTCGAGGTAGGCGAGGTCGCGGTTGTCCTTCATGAAAACAGCGAGTCCACGAAACTCTTGGGATCGAACTCGAGCCAGTCCTCCTCGCTCTCTCCGACGCCGGCGAGCTTGATCGGGAGGTCGAGCTCCTCGACGTTGGCCAGGGCGCTCCCGCCCTTGGCCGTCCCGTCGAGCTTGGTCAGGAAGATGCCGGTGATCCCCGAGACCTTGAGGAACTCCCTGGCCTGGAACAGGGCGTTCTGCCCGATCATCGAGTCGAGGACGAGCAGGATCTCCTGGGGGGCGCCGGGGATCTCGCGGGCGATGATCCGCTTGATTTTCTCGAGCTCGGCCATCAGGTTGGCGTTGGTGTGGACGCGGCCGGCCGTGTCCACGATCAGGACGTCGAGTCCCTGGGCTTTGAAGGACTGGAGGGCGTCGAAGACGACCGAGGAAGGATCGGCCCCATAGCCGCCCCGGACGACGGGAAGATGGAGCTTCTTCCCCCACAGGACGAGCTGCTCCTGGGCGGCGGCCCGGAAGGTGTCGGCGGCGACGAGCATGACCTTCTTGCCCTCGCTCTTGAGACGGGAGGCGAGCTTGGCGACCGAAGTCGTTTTCCCGCCGCCGTTGACGCCGACGACCATGACCACGGCCGGGACGGAGTCGACGGCGAGCCGGGTCGGCCGCTTGGCGAGGAGGGCGACGAGCTCGTCCTTGAGAAGAGCGGACAAGGCGTCGGCCGAGTCCGTCTTCTTGCTCTTCTGGCGGAGCGCGTCGAGGATCTTATCCGTCGTCGCCGGTCCGACGTCGGCCATGATCAGGACTTCGGCCAGCTCCTCGAGGATCTCGTCGCGGGGACGTCCGCTCTTGAAGAGATCGTCGAGCTTTCCCCGGAAGGCGTCCCGGGTCCGGGCCAGCTTGTCTCTCAGGTTTCCCAACACGGCAGGGCCATTATAGGAGGCCGCCCCGAGCGAAGTCAACGCGGATCAAGAATAGACGTATTTCCGATGTTTAATCCGGTAGATGAAAATTCGCTTCGAAGCGTCGTCAATCCGATAGAGGATGCGATAGTCTCCGGCGCGGATTCGATAACCTTCATCACCCGTCAATTTTAGACAGCCGTGCGGACGCGCGTCCTTGGACGGGGCGCGAATTTTCTTGAGGATGCGCCCAAAGACCGAAGCAGCGAGCCTGTCGAGGTCTTTTTGGGCAGGGCGGAGGACGAGGAGTTCATACACGGCGCTTCTTGAGGTATTCATCGAGAGGGACGGCTTGATGTTCCAGCTCGCGCAGGTTCTTCAAATCCACCAGGTCTTCCTTGAGTTCCTCCCGGGCGAGAAGCTCGAGGATGGCTTTTTCGACGAAAAAACCGTACTTCAACCCTCTCTCCCGGCAGAAAGTTTTAACTCTCTCGGCGACGGTATTATTCACTTTAACGGCCAGAGTGCTTTTTGGCTCTTTCATCGTGCCCACATAATAAGGCGACTCAATAACTTTGTCAAGAAAAAGTTAATTATTATAAACTTTAGTTTAATCCCCTTCGCGGGATTCCACGGACGTAAGTCCGTGGAGCTTCAGTCAGCCGAGCGCCTTTCGAGAAAGGATGAAATCTGATTCAAAATCCTTTACGGCGCTAATCTTAGAGGTTCTTGACATCGCCGCGCCGCCGGCGTCGCGATCATTGGCCGCGCGTTGCGGCCCGCTGTCGGATATTGCCTTTTCCGGATAATTATGAATTAGTCAGGCTGGATTTTATCGGGATAGGGCTATAATCGCGACCGTCCCTCATCCTTTCGTTGTTGAATTCAGGCGATTCATGTTCGCGCCGATCGGATTTCTTCGCTATCTCCATATTCCGATGTCTCCTCAATGTTCCCTGTTTCTGGATAACCTCATTCGGTGCCTGGGCGGCGATTTGTGAAGGGGTTCGGTTGTGTGATAAATTGGACATCCGATGAAAGACGCGATCTGGGTCCATCCGGCCGACGATGAGGCCGGCCTCCGCCTCGCCCGGGAGCTGAACCTTCCCGAGGCGATCGGCCGGGTCCTGGTCCGGCGCGGCATCGCCGATCCCGAGTCCGCCCATCGCTTCCTCTACGGGACGCTCGACGACCTCCATGATCCGTACCTAATGGCCGGAATGAGGGAGGCGGTCGGCCGCGTCAGGCGGGCCGTCGACCTCAAGGAAAAGATCCTCATCTTCGGCGATTACGACGTGGACGGGGTGCTCTCGGTCGTCATGCTCCTCAAAGCCCTCCGCGCCCTGGGCGCCGAAGCCGACTATTTCATCCCCGACCGGCTCCGGGAAGGATACGGCATAAAAATTGAGCACGCCGAGATCCTGGCCCAACGGGGCATCGGTCTTGTGATCAGCGTGGACTGCGGCATCAAGGCCGTCGAATTCACCGAGCGGGCCCGTGAGCTGGGCGCCGACGTCATCATCACCGACCATCACCATCCCGGAGAGACTCTGCCCCGGGCGCTGGCCGTCCTCGACCCCGTCCTGGCCGGCTCGGGATACCCGGATAAATACCTGGCCGGGGTCGGGGTCGTCTACAAGCTCATCCAGGCCCTCTGGGACGGCGGAGCCAAGGGGTCCGATTGGGTCCAGAATTACCTCAAGCCCGTCGCCATCGGGACCATCGCCGACGTGGCGCCCCTCAAGGGAGAAAACCGCATCCTGGTCCGGCAGGGCCTCGAAGGGCTGGAGGGCGTCTCGAACATCGGCCTCCGCAAGCTCATCGAGGCCTGCGGGATCGGACGGCGACGGGTCAACGAAGGCGATATCGGGTTTCGGATCGCTCCCCGGCTCAACGCGGCCGGCCGGATGGGGGATGCCGACCTGGCCGTCCGGCTCTTTTTCGCCCCGGAGGCCGAAGCGGCCGAGATCGTTGCCCGGCTCGAACGGCTCAACGCCAGGCGCCAGGCCGAGGAGGCCAGTATATTCAAGGACGCCGTCCGCAAGGTGGACGAGCGGGGCCTGGAAGAACGCTACAAGTTTCTCGTGCTGGGCAGTCCCGGCTGGCACCGCGGCATCATCGGGATCGTGGCCTCGAAACTCAAGGACCGTTACAACCGGCCGGTCCTCCTCTTCTCCTACGAGGACGGCATGGCCCACGGTTCGGGCCGGAGCATCAGCGGGTTCCCCCTTATAGATTGCCTGGACGAGTGCCGGGAATTCTTGCAGAGTTACGGCGGCCACCCGATGGCCGTGGGCTGTGTCCTCGAGTCCTCCCGCCTCCCCGAGTTCAAGGCCGCCGTCAACGCGCTCGCCTCGGCCCGGATTTCGGACGACGACCTGAAGCGGAAAGTCCGGATCGACGCCCGGCTGGCCTTGGCCGAGATCGACGATTCCTTCCTGGCCCATTACCGCCGCCTCCTCCCCTTCGGCGTCGGAAATCCGAGGCCGATCTTCCTCTCCGAGGAGGTCGAGGTCGCCGGACCGCCTAAGATCCTTAAGAAGAAGCACCTCATGTTCGAGGTCCGTCAGGAAGGCGCCTCCCGGGAAGTTCTGGGCTGGGACAAGTCGGGCTGGGCTTCGCGCCTAAGGCCCCGAGGCCGCGTCGACCTCGTCTATTCGTTCTATTTCTCGGAGTTCCTGGGCAGGGAAACGATCAGCCTCAGCCTCGAGGATTTAAAGGAACGATAGGGGGAGGGCGTGAAGGGCCGGCGCCGATTTCCGTTGGCCAAAACGGCCAGGAAGATCATCATCGTCGCCCTGGCCGGCGTCTGCATTGTCATCATGGCCTTTTTCCTGGCCCGCTGGCGGGGTCAACCCCGGATCGAGATCGCGGACCGGAAAATCCCGTCCCAAAAGATCGAGAGCCAGGAAAAAGTCCGTCACTTCGTCTACAAGGGGGATAAGGGACGGATCGAGCTCAAGGCGGACAAGAACTTTGTGGGCGCCGACGGACTCTTCCAGCTCGAAGGGAATGTCGAGGTCGTCCAATACGGCCTCAATGAGCGACCGCCCATCATCATCAAGGGGAACGAGGTCGCCTACGACAAGGACTTTCTCCGGATCAAGTTCAAAGGCGATGTCCGCGTCCGTTACCGGGACACGGACATCAAGACCTCCCAGCTCGAATACGTCAAAGCGGACGAGGTCATCACGACCGACCAGGGCGTCGCCTTTGAAAGCCGCAAGGGAAAGGGCTCGGCCCTCAGGATGTCCTACTGGATCAACCAGGAGAGGCTTCTTTTCCAGGACAAGGTCGTGCTCGATGCCAAGACGACCGCGAACAAGGCGGAGACCGTGCACATCGAGGGCGATTCCCTCGAATACAACCGGCAGTCCAGGCGCGGCATGGTCAGGGATAACGTAAGCCTCTTGATGGGGCGGAGCCGCGCTTCGGCCGGACGGCTGGGCTTCGATCTGACCGGGACCGAGGAGCGGTTCCGGATCGTGCTCCTCGAGGAGAACGTCACGGCCTCGGTTGTCCACGGCACGAGCTCCGCCGAACGCTCGATTGAAGCCGGAAGCCTCCTGCTCAGGGTTTTCCCGGACACGGATCAGGTTCGGATGCTGGAAGCGAAGAACGGCTGCCGGGCCGTCTTCCCGCTCGCGTCGGGAGTTCCGGCCGAGATTACGGCGCCCCAACTCAAGGCAAGCTTCGACAGGGAGGGCCGCCTCAGACCCCTGGTCGCGAAAGGGGGCGTCCAGGTCGTCGAGAGAGCGACCGGGGACAGCGGCGAGCGGACCATCTCCGGGGACAGCCTGGCCGTCAACGGGAAAAAAGAGACCATGATCTTTTCCTCGGACGGCGAGAAGAACGTATCGCGGATGGCTTCGCCCCAGGCGGAGCTCGAAGCCAAGACGATCAGCCTCGGCCTGGGAAACGGCGACATGAAAGCCGAGGGCAATGTTAAGGCCATCCTCCAGCCGGGAAGCGGCGGCAAGGCGCCGACCGGCCTGTTCGCCGGCCGGGAGCCCGTCTTCGTCACGGCCGGCAGCATGAGATATATCAAGGGCGCCAAGCGTTCCATCTATGAGGGCAGCGCCCGGTTCTGGCAGGGTAAGCAGACGGTCCAGGCCGATACCATCCAGATCCTCGAAGGGACGGGCAGCCTGGAAGGACGGGGCAAGGTCAAGTCCCAGTTCTGGCACAAGCCCAAGGACGGCAAGGCCGAGGAGAAAGTGGAGGTATCAGGGGACGCCATGGAATTTCGCCCCGAGGAACGGAGGGTCTATTTTCGGAAAACGTGTCTCCTCAAGGCGCGGGAGGCCGTTCTCGAGGCCGAAACGATCATCATGGATCTTGCCGAAGTCTCGGCCGACATGATGACGATCGTCGCCAAGGGGTCCGTCAAGATTCGCCAGGGCGCCTGGGAAGGCCAGGGGGGCCGGGCCGAGTTCGCGGTCCCCGAGGAGACCATCGTCCTCCTCGAAAACCCCGTCCTGATAGATAAGGACAAAGGCGAGACCCGGGGGGATAAATTGACTTTTCAGCTGGCCGATGGTAGAATCCTAATCGAGAATAGGAGGCGGGATCGATCGATTACGGTTATCAAGTCGTGAGACATGAAAGACGGTTTGAAAGCGGTCGGTCTTGAGAAGAGCTATCGGCATAAAAAGGTCGTCAACGGGGTTACGGTCGAGATAAAGAGGGGGGAAATCGTCGGTCTGCTCGGCCCGAACGGGGCCGGGAAAACGACGACGTTTTCCATGATTTTAGGACTCGTTCCCCAGGACGCCGGCCGGGTTTTCCTGGACGGCGAGGATATCACGGAACTCCCCATGTACCTGAGGGCCCAGAACGGGATTTGTCTCCTTCCCCAGGAGCCGTCCTCGTTCCGGCGGCTGAGCGTCGAGGACAACCTGATGGCCATCCTGGAGATCCTTCCCGGCGAGGCCGGAGCCCGGGCCGGCGAGGTCGGGGCCGTTCTCGAGGAGTTCGGCCTGGCCCGGCTGGCCCGATCCAAGGCCTACACTCTTTCGGGAGGCGAGCGGCGCCGGCTGGAGATCGCCCGGGCCATGATCACCGGCCCCGAGTTCATCCTCCTCGACGAGCCGTTTACCGGGATCGATCCGCTCGCCATCAACGACCTTCAGGAGATCATTCTGTCCCTGCGGGACAAAGGGCTCGGCCTTCTCGTCACCGACCACAGCGTCCGGGAAACCCTCAAGATCGCGGACCGGGCCTACATCATCAACGGAGGGACCATCATTCAACAAGGCTTGCCCGGCCAGCTCGTCGCCTCCGACGAGGTCCGGAAAAGCTATTTGGGAGACGGGTTTTCGCTCGATTGACCTCCCCGGAGGAGCGGAGAAGAGAACGGTGCTGAAACTAAGGCTCGATCAACGTCAGGTTCAAAGGCTTATCCTAGCCCCCGCCCTCCAGCAAGCCATCAAGCTCCTTCCCCTGACCAACCTCGAGTTGATCGAGGTCATCGACAGCGAGCTCGCCCAGAATCCGATGCTCGAGATGGAGGAGTTCGAGACCGCGCCCGAGAAAAAAAACCGCCAGGTCGACCTCAAGGCGCCCGCCGCTTCGAAGGAGGCCCAGGCCGGCGAGAAGGGGGACGGACCCGCCGCCGGGGACGCGGCCGGACAGGCCGAGGGCGGGGCGGAAGATTTCGCACAGGAGCTTTCGTTCCAGGACTACCTGGGTTCGGGGAGCGGCTCTTTCGGGGGCGAAAGGAGGGACATTCCCTCGATCGAGAATACGCTGACCAAAAAAACTTCGCTCTGGGACCACTTGAACTGGCAGGCCAATCTGACCTTCTTCGACGGCGGGGAGAAGGAAGTCGCCCAGCTCGTCATCGGCAACATCAACGAGGAGGGTTACCTGACGGCGACGCTCGAGGAGATCGCCTCCCTGGCCCGGACCGACGTCGAGACGGTCGAGCGGATCCGGCAGGAGATCCTCTTCTTCGATCCGGTCGGGGTCGGCAGCCTCAACCTCCAGGAGGCCCTCCTCATCCAGATGGAGCATCTCCGCATCCGGGATCCGGTCACCCGCGATATCGTCGCCAACCACCTCTCCCTTCTCGGGAAATCGGATTTCGGAGGCTTGGCCAAGGCGCTGGGGCTCGGCCTGGCCGACGTCAAGCGCCATGTCGACGTCATCAAGAGCCTCGATCCGGCGCCCGGCTCCAAATACAGCCAGGAACGGACTTTCTATGTCGTCCCCGACATCATCGTTTCCAAGGAGGAGGACGAGCTCAAGATCACGCTCAACGACGAGGGCCTGCCCCGGCTGCGGATCAGCCGATACTATCGCCAACTCCTGGGCCAGGCCTCCAAGGACGCCGAGGCCCGCCAGTATCTCAAGGACAAAATGAAGAAGGCCCTCTGGTTCCTGCGCAGCCTCGATCAGCGGGATCGGACGATCGCCAAGGTCGCCCGCTTCGTCGTCGATAAGCAGAAAGGCTTTTTCGAGAGCGGTCTCGATTTCATCAAGCCGCTGACCCTGATGGAAATCGCCAGGGAGATCGGCGTTCACGAATCGACGGTCGGCCGTGTCGTCGCCAACAAGCACATGATGACGCCGCGCGGCGTCTTTCCCCTGAAATATTTCTTCCACAAATCCCTGGTCGGGGATTTCGGAGAGGATGTCTCCTCCCTCAGGATCAAGGACCGGATCTGCAAGCTCGTCGAGAACGAGGACCGGACCCGGCCCCTGAGCGATGACGAGATCGTCGTCATCCTGACCAAGGAGAACCTCCGGATCGCGCGGCGGACAGTCGCCAAGTACCGGAAACAGCTGCGGATACAGCCGTCCCACATCCGTAAACGAAAATTCATGATGGAGGGCACCCCATGAACATCCACTACACGGCCCGGCAGACCGAAGCGACGCCCGAGGTCCGGGCTTTCTGCGAGAAGAGACTGCGGGCCTTGGGAAAGCTGCTGGGTTCCGTGCTGGAGGTCGACCTGATTCTGTCCGTCGAGAAGTACCGGCAGCGGGTCGAGCTCAACGTCAAGGGGAAGGGGCCCAACCTCATCCTGACCGAGGAAACCCAGGATATGTTTTCCTCCCTCCACCGGGTCTTCGACCGTCTCGAGTCCAAGCTTAAAAAGGAAAGGGCCAAGTTCCGCGAGCAAAAGCGGCGCAAAGGCCGCGAACGGAAGGAATTGGGCGCGCCCGAGGAGAAGGCCGAGACGGGAAGGCGGGTCGTCCGCAGCCCCTTCTTTTCCCTCAAGCCGATGTCGATCGAGGAGGCCGCCATCCAGTTCGATCTCAAGAAAAAGGAAGTCTTCGTCTTCCGCGAGCGCGGCTCCGAAAAATGGGCCGTCCTGTTCAAGCGCAAGGACGGGAACCTCGGGCTTGTCCAGCCCGATTGAGGAGGAAAGGTTACGGATGGGCCTCAAACTCCATGTTCTTCTCTCCGAGGAACTCATCGTGCCGGCCCTCGAGGCCCGGGACCGGGAGGGGATCCTCAGGGAGATGGCGGCCGTCCTCAAGGCGAAGGGCCGCGTCGCCAAGGACAAGGAGCTCGCCGAGAAGCTCGCCCAACGGGAGCGGCTGGGCAGCACGGCCATCGGCCGGGGCATCGCCATCCCCCACTGCAAGGTGAGCTGGGTCAAGGATCCCTTGGTGTTGCTGGCCGTATCCCCGACGGGCGCCCCGTTCGACGCGGGCGACGGCAAGCCGGCCCACTTATTTTTTCTGGTCGTCACGCCGCCCCAGGACCCGACGCTCAACCTTCAGATCCTGGCCGCGGTCGCCCGGCTGGCCGGGCGGTCCCGCGGCCTCCTCAAACGGATCCTGGCGGCCGAGACGGCCCCGGAGATCCTGGAGATCGTCCGTGAAGAAGAAGAAAAAATCGCGGCCTGAAACGTCCCCGGCGCCGGAGGCCACCGTCTCGGGCGAACTCGTCCAGATCTTCGGGCTGGGCGTTTTTATCTTCGGCGACAGCGGAATCGGGAAGAGCGAAAGCGTCCTCGAGCTGGTCGGCCGCGGTCATCGCCTCGTCTCCGACGACGTCGTCCGCGTCCGCCGGACACGCGACGGACGGCTCAGGGGCCGGGCGCCCGAGCTCAGCCGCGATTTCATGGAGATCAGGGGCCTGGGCATCATCAACCTCAAGGAGATCTTCGGGGCGCAGGCGCTCTGCGCCGAGTCGGACATCGACCTGGCCATCCGGCTCCGCAAATGGCAGCGGGGCCGCGAGTTCGACAGGCTCGGACTGCGCTTCCCTAAGGACCATGATATCTTGAGAGTCCTCGTGCCCCAGATCACGATTCCGGTCGCGCCCGGCCGCAACATCGCGACCCTGATCGAAATCGCCAGCCGGGTCCACGGCCTCCGCCGGCGCGGCTACCAGGCTTCCCGGGAGATGGTCCGCAGGCTCAACAAGGCCCTGCGGACGGGCCGGGGGGGAAGGGGGCGGCGCCGGGGAAAGGAGGCAACGAAATGACGCGCGATAAATTCTTGATCATCGCCGGCCTGTCCGGGTCGGGGAAAACGGTCGTCAGTCACTTTTTCGAGGATCTGGGGTATTACCGCGTCGATAACCTGCCGGCCAAGCTCATCCCCAGCTTCGTCGACCTCTGGCTCCACGGCAAGGTCGAAATCGGCAAGGTCGCCCTCGTCGTCGACATCCGGGAACCCTCCTTCCTCAAGGAGTTTCCCCGTGTTTGGAAGGAGATCCGCCGCAAGGTCGGGGCGCGTCTCCTCTTTCTCGACGCCACGGACGAGGCCTTGGTCAAGCGGTTCAGCGAGACGCGGCGGCCCCATCCCCTGGCCAGGAAATCCGTAGTCGAGGGCGTCCGGCTCGAACGGAAGCGGCTGGCCCCGATCAAGAACATGGCCGACGAGGTCATCGATACGACGCGGATGTCGATCGTCCAGCTCAAGGAACTCCTGGGAGGGCGCTTCGCCGCCCGGCGCGCCCCCCGCCTCCAGATCACCCTGATCAGCTTCGGATACAAATATGGGATTCCGCTCGAGTCCGACCTCGTTTTCGATACGCGCTTCCTGCCGAATCCGTTCTACGTCGAATCCCTCCGCGAAAAGTCGGGCCGCCAGCGCGGCGTCCGTGATTTCGTCCTGGGCGCGGCCGAGACCAAAGCCTTTCTGGCCAAGCTCCGGGAGTTTCTCGATTTCCTCATCCCCCACTTCGTCCGGGAGGGGAAGAGCTATCTGACGATCTCGGTCGGCTGCACGGGCGGCAAGCACCGCTCGGTCGTCGTCGCCGAAACCCTGCGGGAGTATCTTCGCCGTCAAAAATGTGATATAAAACTCTATCATCGGGATATGTTCAAGTGACGCGAGAAGAGACGCCATGATCGGAGGCATCATCGTGTCCCACGGGAAGCTCGCCGAGGAGCTTCTCAACGCGCTGACAATCATCCTGGGGGAAGCGCTGAACATCGAGCCGATATCGATCGGGTGGTATGACGACGTCGAGGATTCCAAGAAGAAGATCAGCCAGAGCCTCAAGAAAGTCGACCAGAAGAACGGGATCGTCATCTTCACGGATATGTTCGGGGGGACGCCCTCGAACTTGAGCTTCAGCTTTCTCAAGGACAATCAGGTCGAGATCATCACCGGCGTCAACCTGCCCATGCTCATCAAATTCGTCTCGCTCCAGCGGAGCAACAATCTCAAGGACGTCGCCAAGAAAGTCGTCGACCAGGGGAAGAAAAACATCCACCTCGCCAGCGCCCTCCTCGGCGCCAAGCGATGAGGAGCGCCGTCCCGGACAGCCTCCATGATCCAGAAAAAGGTCACGATCAAGAATAAACTCGGGTTGCACGCCCGGGCCGCCGTCAAATTCGTCAACCTGGCCAACCGATTTTCGGCCTCGGTCCGCATCATCAAGGACGGGAGCGAAATCGACGGCAAGAGCATCCTGGGCATCCTGACCCTGGCCGCGACCCAGGGGTCGACGATCGGCCTCAAACTCTCGGGCAAGGACGCGGCGGCCGCATTCAAGGCCATCGAGGCGCTTATCAACGACAATTTCGGGGAGAAAGAATAGGCGCCATGGACCTCATCCGGCTGCGGGGGATCGGGGTCTCGCCGGGGATCGCCATGGGCGAGGCCGTCCTTTCGACGCGGGTTCTGTTCACGGCCCGGCGCGAAGCGGTCGCGGCCAACCGGATCCCGGCCGAGCTCAAGCGGATCCAGCGGGCTCTGGCCCGGACCCGGGACGACCTCGTCCAGCTCCAGGCGGACATCCGCTCCCGGATCGGCGACGAGCCCGCCTTCATCTTCGACGCCCACCTCCTCATCCTCCAGGACAAGACGCTTCTGGACGGGCTTGAGCGGATCATCAGCGGGGAGAAGGTCAAGGCCGAGTGGGCCTTGTCCCAAGTCCACCAGAAGTACGAGAAGGTTTTTGAGGGGCTGTCCGACGAGTACTTCCGGCAGCGGAAGTCCGACGTTTCGGACGTCCTGGCCAAAATCTACAGGAACCTCGAGGATAAAGCCGCGGCCCAGGACGAAGAGACGGCCCGGCGGATCCTGGTCGCCCACGATCTCATGCCCTCCGAGGCGGCCCTCCGGATCAGCCACGGCCAGGTCCTGGGCATCGCCCTCGACATGGGCGGATTGACCTCGCACACGGCCATCCTGGCCCGGTCCCTCAACATCCCGGCCGTGGTCGGCCTCCACGACGTCACCCGCCACATCCGGAGCGGGGATTACCTCATCGTCGACGGAACCGACGGCGAGGTCATCATCAATCCGCCGCCGGCGGTCCGCACGGAGTTCCAGGGCAAGCGGGAGAAATATCTCAGCTACGGGAAGGAGCTGCGCAAGACGGCCAAACTGCCGTCACGGACGCTCGACGATGTCCGGTTCACCCCCCTGGCCAACATCGAGCTGCCCGAAGAGGTCCAGATGGGATTCTCCTACGGGGCGGAAGGAATCGGGCTGTTCCGGTCCGAGTTCATCTTCCTGCAACGGACGACCCTCCCCTCCGAAGAGGACCATTATGAGACCTACTTCCGGATCGCCAAGGAATCTCATCCGGCGCCCGTCTACATCCGGACGATCGACATCGGAGGCGAGAAGGCTCTTCCCCAGCTCCAGATCGAGCAGGAGCCCAATCCGGCCCTCGGGCTGCGGGGGATCCGGCTCTCGCTCAAGAACCGGGATTTGTTCCGGACCCAGATTCGGGCTATCCTCCGGGCCAGCTCTCTCCGCAACGTCCGGATCCTGATCCCGATGGTGACCGAGATCGAGGAGGTCCTGGAGGTCAAGCGTCTGTTACATGAGGTCAAGGCCGAACTGGACGAGGCGAAGATCAAGTATGACCAGCATATTCCGCTCGGCGTCATGATCGAGGTCCCGGCCGCGGCGGCCGTGACCGATTTGCTGGCCAGGGAAGTCGATTATCTCAGCATCGGAACCAACGACCTCATCCAGTATTATTTGGCCGTCGATCGCTCCAACGAGCATGTCTCCTATCTTTACAAGCCCCTCCACCCGGCCGTCCTGCGGCTTGTCCGGGCCATCATCCGCACGGCGCAACGGGAGGGGAAGGGCGTCACGGTCTGCGGCGAGATGGCCGCCGATCCCATCTCGGCCCTGGTCCTGCTCGGGTTCGGGCTGAGAATGTTCAGCATGAATCCCATCTTCATCCCCCGCATCAAGAAGGTCCTGCGGGCCGTCGAGGCCCGGACGGTCCGGCGGATCGTCAACGCGGCCCTCGAGCTCCGGACGGCCCGGGAGATCGAGGAGTACATCATCGAAAAAATCCTGGTCAAGCACCCCCAGGCTTTTCTAATGCGCCATTCTTCTTAGCGGGATTTGGGATCGCCCCGGCCGTAATTATCCTGGAGGCGGACGATATCCGTTTCGTCGGAATCCCCCAGCCAGATCTCCATGACCCGGCCCCGGGCCGGGCCAAGGCAGCGGAGGCGGTGGGCCGCCTCGCGCGGGATGTAGATCTCCTCGCCCTCGGCCGGCCGCCAGACCCGGTCGCCGATCGTCATCTCCAGCCCTTCGTCGAGGACGACCCAGAACTCGCTCCGGCGGTGGTGGTATTGAAGTGAGAGGGAAGCGCCGGGGTTGACGGTGATGATCTTGACGGCGGCCGCGTTCTCGCGAGGATAGGAGCGGAACTTTCCCCAGGGGCGGATATCCTCGATGATGCGGCCGCGGAATTCCTGCTCGGTCGGCACGACGGGACGGTCGGTCATGGAACACCTCTTTGGGGCGGCCGAAGGCGGGAGGCGTCCCGGAGAAAGGAACGCCGGGTCCGCCTGGCATTAAAAGGGCACGTCGTCGTCCGGGCCGCCCGGTCCGGTCGACTCCTCCTCGCCGGGAAAGTCGGGGACCGAAGGCGCGCCCGGTAGGGGCTCATGGGAGACGGGCTCGGCTCCTCCTTCCCTCCGGCCGAGCAGGATGATGCTGAAGGCCTCGATCTCGGTCGTCGTCCGTTTGTTCCCTTCTTTGTCCTGCCAGGGCCGCGTTCGAATTTTACCCTCGATCAGGACCTGGCGCCCTTGGGCCAGATACTTTTCGGCGAACTCGGCGAGCTTTCCCCAGGCCACGATCTTGTGCCACTCGGTGTGATCGCGGCTTTCCTTGGTCTGGGGATTGAAGGAGCGCTCGTTGGTCGCCAGCGAGAAGCGGGCGATGGCCCGCTCGCTCTGGGGGAGGTAGCGGAGCTCCGGTTTACCGCCCAGGCGCCCGACCAGGAGGACTTTATTGAGGCTGTTAATATCTCTCATCTTCGGAAATAAGGTCCTTGATTTTTTGCTGGGCGACCTTGGTCTCGTTCTCGAGCGGGAACTTGCCGACGAGGAGCTTGAAGACCGAGATGGCCTCTTCCTTGCGCCCCATCTCCATCAGGCTCAGGCCTTTCTTGAGGTAGGCGGCGGCGATCTTGTCGCTCTGGGGATAGTTGAGGATCATCTCGTCTAAATGGCCGATCGCCTCCTCGAACTTCTTCTGGCTGAAGGAGCATTCGCCGATCCAGTAGAGGGCGTTGTCGGCCAGGGGGCTTTCCTGGAATTGTTCGCGGTAGATGCGGAAGCCCTCGGTGGCCAGGTCGAAGTTGCCCTTGAGGTAGTCGGTATAGGCCGTGTTGTAGACCTCTTGCGGAGAGAGGTTCGTGAGCGGGGACGCGACCCGGCCCGCCGCCTCCTTGGCGGCTTTGTCGGGTTCGGGCTTTTTGTCGGGCTCCTTCTTGTCGGCCTTGTTGGGCCCGGCCGTCTCCGGCGTCGCTGCGGCGGCCGCGGCGGGCCGGAGGGTCAGCAGGTCCTCGCTGACTCTGGCGAGCTGGAGGCTGATAAGCTCCAGCTTGTCGGCCAGGACCTGGTACTGGGAGGGGAGCGCCTTGAGGTCTTCTTTAAGACCGGCCTGCGCCCCTTGGGCCAGCTTCCATTGGTCGATGAAATCCTTGACCTGCGCCTGGAGAGCCCGGATGTCCTCCGCGTTCTGATCGAGCTTGGTCTCGACCAGGGCCAGCTTCCGTTTAAGGAGCTGGACGTCTTCGTAGATGAGCTCGTAGGCCTTTTTTTCCTTGTTGTCGGCCCCGGAGGCGAAAAGAGGGAGGAGGAGAAAGACTAAAAGTCCCCTTCCCGCGGCCTTGCGTTCTCTCATGGACCAATTATAGTGCTATTTGGCGATGATTGTAAACTGGGCTCTCCGGTTTCGCTGCCAGGACGCCTCGTCGTGGCCGGAAGCGATCGGCTGGCTCTTGCCGTAGGAGATCGTCTGCATCCGGGCGTCGGCGATCCCCAGCGACAGGAGGTAGTCGTAAGCGCTCTTGGCCCGCTTTTCGCCGAGGGCGAGGTTGTAATCCTCGGTCCCTCTCTCGTCGCAATGGCCCTCGATCAGGACCCGGACGCTTTTGAATTTATTGAGCCAGGAGGCGTTGGCGCTCAGGGCCTGCTTGGCGTCCTCGCGGATGAAGTACTTGTCGTAGTCGAAGAAGACCATCTTGATGGGCTGTTCGCGGTTGAGTTGCTCGAGCGTTTTGGCCCGGAAGATCTCTTCCTCGGTCGGGAGCGGCGGTGGGGGCGGGGGGGGGACTTTCTCGACCTTGGGCTGTTCCTTGGCCTGGGGCGGAGGCGGGACCTCCTTGACTTTGGCCTTGCAGGCCGCCAGGAGCAGGAAGGTCAGGAGGAACGCGAGAGAAAGACAGAGAGATTTTTTCATGAAACCTCCTATCGGTTTTGGGGGTGGGCCATTCGGCGGAATGGATAATGGCGCCTCACGCCCATAGTTTATACATATTCGGGTTTCGTCTGTCAACCCCTCGCCTCCCCGGCATGAATGCCGGGGCTTGTTCGGGGTTAACCCTGAGCCCACTCAGCCCCATCCCCTCTAAAGGGGCTGAGTACAAAAGTGTCGCTTCTCGTCCCCGCCTTGAAAGGCGGGGCTTAGCGTCGGCGAACGGGTCAACAAGAATTAGGCCGTCAGCGCCGGGACCAGTCGGGGAGCTTGTTGTTGCCCTTGGAGGTCAGCCGGCGCAGGTTGGCCCCGTCGTAGTCGATGGTGTAGATCTGGTTCGTGCCGGGGAGCGAGGAGGAGAAAACGAGGTGCCGGCCGTCCGGGGACCAGGCGGGCGATTCGTTGATGGCGTTGCTCTCGGTCAGCTTGATGATCTGGGAGCTGCGGAGGTTGAGGACGTAGAGGTCGATGACCTGGTCGACCCTGGAGACGTAGGCGATCTGATCGCCCGCCGGCGACCAAGCCGGCTGGTCGTGGTAGGTCCCGCCGAAGCTGACCCTCCGCACGTTGGAGCCCTCGGCGTCCATGATATAGACCTGGGGCGATCCGCTCCGGTCCGAAGTGAAGGCGATCTCGCGGCTGGTCGGCGACCAGGAGGGCGAAATGTCGATGGACTTGTTGAAGGTCAGCCTGCGGATGTCGGTGCCGTCGCTCTGGACGACATAGATCTCGGCATTCCCGTCCAGGGACGAACAGAAGGCGAGTTTTTTTCCGTCCGGCGAGAAGGACGGCGCGAAGTTCGTGCCCTTGGCGGCCACGGCCGTATTCTTGCCCTCGAAGGGGCGGAACAGGTAGAGGTCGGGATTGCCGCGACGGTAGGACGTGTAGGCGATCGCCTGGCCGTCCATGGACCAGGCCGGCATGTAATCGATGACCTTGTTGAAGGTCAGCCGGGTCTGGTTCTCGCCGTCGTAGTCCATCATGTACAGCTCGTCGTTGCCGTCCCGGTCGGAAACAAACACGATCCGGGTCATGAAGATCGGCCGCTCCCCGAAGGCCTTCAAGATCTCGTCGGCGAACTCGTGGGCGGCCCGCCGCAGGGCCCGGGCCGCGGCCTCGTATTTCTTCCCGATCATGAAGCGTTCACCCTTGACGTCGTGGAATTTGGCCTCGAACTGGATCGTCCCGGATTCTCCCGGGGAGAGGACGCCGGTCAGCAGGTACTTGGCCTGGATGGACTCCCAATCCTTGAAGACGATCTTGTCCGGATCCAGCGCCGAAATGTAGCCGTAGTAGCTCTTGGGGAGGAGCTGGAAGACGCGGCTGTACTTGAGGTCGTCCGAGAGGACCTTGTGGATCTCGGCGGCGGCGGCCTGAACCGGGGCCGACGAGGAGCGGATGATGAAATCGGGAAGGGCGACCGGGATCATGGGCATCCCGTCCTTGATGGTGATGACGACCTCCTGCTGGGGGCGCAGGGCGAGGGCGGCGGCGAGAGAGAGGAAGACGAAAAGGGCGGGAATGATGATGCGTTGTTTCATTTGGAATGCTCGAAGATGAGATGGATTCCCAGGAAGTCCTGGTCGTATTCTTCGGGGAGGGGCGGGAAGGGCGCGGCCGAGGTGATGGCCCGCAGGGCCGACAGGTCGAGCGAGCGGATCGCGCTCGCCTCCTCGACCTTGAGGTCCGAGATCCGCCCGTCCCGGTAGATTTTAAAGAAGATGGTCACGATGTAGGTCCCGCGGACGCCCGGGTCGACCAAAGAGGTGAACCAGGCGGCCGAGATTTTATCGGTCAAGATTTGGAGATAGTAGGTGTAGGGAAAACTGGAGAGGCCGATCTGGTCCCCGTACGCGGACCCGAAGATGCCGCCGCCCCCTCCGCCGGCGCCCTCGCCGATGCCGCCGATCCTGAGGCCGGATCCTCCGCCCGTATCAGTCTCCTCGGACGGTTCCGCTTTTGTGGGAGGCTGGGGCTGGGAGATGGCCGCCTTCTTGTCCTTGGGCGGCGTCTTCTCCTTCTTCGGGTCGGGGACGGGGTAGCGGAGCTCGGACTTGGGCGTCACGGCCGCCTTCTGGGGGGTCGTCAGGTCCCGCAATGTCTCCCGCTTGGGAGGGACCGCCGTCGTTCCCAGCCGGCTGCTCCCTCCCGGACCGCTTCCCCCCCCCGGCCCGCCCAAAGCGAGGTTGACGTAACGAATCGGGCCGCGCCGTCCCGCGCGGGGGAACTTGGGCGAGGTTACGATCAAGGCGAACAAGACGGCGTGGAGGACGATCGAAGCCAGGATGGCTTTTTGAAACCGGCGATCCTCCCCCCAGAGTTTGGTCATGGCCCGCCCCTCAGCGGCGCTTGGCCGTCTTCTCTTCCGGCTCGGTGATGAGGCCTACGACCTCGACCCCGGCATTTTTCGCGATATCGAGGATGTCGATGATGAACCCGTAGGGGATGTCCTGGTCGCCCTGGAGGAAGAGGATCCGCTTCTTCTTGCCGTAGAAATATTCGTTGAGCCTCCGCTCCAGAAGGTGGATGTTGACGACCGTTTCGCCGATGTGGATGAACTTGTCCTTGGTCACGGTCAGGGTCAGGCCTTCGTCGGCCGGGGCCGACTCGGATTCGGCCTGGGGGAGGTTGATGCCGATCCCCGACTGCATCAGGGGGGCGGTGACCATGAAGATGACCAGCAGGACGAGCATGACGTCGACGAAGGGTGTGACGTTGATCTCGGACAGGGAGGTTCCGATCGAGCGGCGCCGCGAGGAGCCGCGAGCCAGGGGCGCGACGTTAAGAGCCATAGAGGCGGTCCGCGATGTTGAGGAATTCGAGGCTGAAGTCCTCCATCTCGGTGATCAGGTCCTTGATGCGATGAAGGAAAAAGTTGTAGGCGATGACGGCCGGGATGGCCGCGAACAGGCCGGCCGCCGTCGCGATCAGGGCCTCGGCGATGCCGGGCGCTACGGTGGTCAAGCTGGCCGAGCGCAGGATGCCGATCCGCTGGAAGGCGTCCATAATTCCCCAGACCGTGCCGAACAGGCCGATAAAGGGGGTGACGCTCCCGGTCGTGGCCAGGAAGCTCATCATCCGCTCCATCTTGGCGATTTGGCCGTTGGAAACGCGCAGGAGGGCCCGCTCGACGTGCTCCATCCGCTCGGCCCGGGAGGGGGCGGAGGGATTTCTCTTGGAGAGGAGGGCGATCTCCCGGAAGCCGGCCTCGAACAGGGCGGCCAGCGGGCTGGCCTGGTACTTGCGGGCGGCCTCGTTGACATCATCAAGGTCCCGGCTCTTGCGGAAAACGGACAGAAATTTCCGCGACTGGGCCGCGGCGAGGCGGAGGGTCCGCCGTTTGAAGATGATGATGGCCCAGGAAAAGACCGAGAACAGAATGCGGGCGAACAGGATCAGCTGAACGACAAAGCTCGCCTCGGCGATAAGCTTGAATGCATTCATGTTCGTAAACCCAAGCCAAAGTAACACAGGCGGGAACGGCTGTCAATGATCGCAATTTGGGGACATGTACCGAT
>JALHUR010000228.1 GCA_022867325.1 Candidatus Aminicenantota bacterium
CGCCCAGTTCGGCGCTGAGCCGCGTGGAGAGTTGGGCGGCCGCTTGGGGATTGCGGTCCCGGGCCGCCGCTTCCAGGTCCGCGAACGTCTCCGCCAGGATAGGAAGACTCAGGGTCAACGAGGCGCCTTTCAGCCGGTGAGCTTCCTTCTCGAGATCCTTGAATCGTCCGGCGCGCGCCAGGCTCCCGGCGCGAGCGATCCCCTTGGTCGCATCTTTGAGGTAGAGGACGATGAGCTCATCGAGGAAGGCGGGGTCCCCGCCGGCCGCGCGCAGCGCAGCCCTCTTGTCCAAGGGGGACGGGGACGAAACCTGTTTATTCATCATGCCCTCAGACGCTCTTTGTCCTCTTTTTGGCCCGGCCCGGTTTGAACATGACGACGAGATTCCGGCCCTTGGCTTTGGCCTCATAGAGGGCCTTGTCGCTGGCTTGGAGGAGCTGGCGCAGGGTGATGTGATGAAAACTTTCCGAGGTGGCCCCCCCGCAGGAAATAGTCACATTAATGATTCCCCGTTCGGCCTTGAAACGCTGGCGGGCGACCGAGACGCGGAGACGCTCGGCGATCTTCTCGAGATGGTTGCTCTGACAATCGGGAAGGACGACCACCATCTCATCCCCCCCGTAGCGGCCGATCTTGTTGTAGCGGCGGAGATTGACCTTAAGGCAGTTCGCGATCCGGGTCAGGACCTGATCTCCGACAGCGTGTCCGAAGGTATCGTTGATCCTCTTGAAATGGTCGACGTCGATCATGATGACGCCGATCGAGCTCCGCTCCCGGCGGGATTTGTCGAGCTCATCCTCGAGGAATTCGAGGATGGAGGATCGGTTCCAGAGCCCGGTCAGGCTGTCGTGGGCGGCCAGATCCTTGATCTCTTGGCGGGACACGAGAAGCTTGTCCTCGAGTCCGAGGATGCGGAGCCCGGTCTGAAGCCGAGCCTTGAGCTCGAGGAGGTTGACGGGTTTCGTCATGTAATCGTCGGCGCCGGCCGAGAGCCCCCGGATGATGTCATCGAAGTAGTCCCGGGCGGTCAGGAGAATAATGTAGGTATAGGTCGCCCGCTTCTTGCGGCGGACCTTCCGGCAGAGCTGGACGCCGTCCATCTTGGGCATCATCCAGTCCAGGATGGCCAGACGGAGACCCCTTCTTTCGATCTGTTCCCAGGCTTCCTCGCCGTTCTTGGCCCGGACGACGCCGAAGCCCCATTTCCTGAGCGTCTTTTCCAGGACTTTGGCGGCCAGGACGTCGTCGTCGGCGACCAGGACGGTCATCGGTTCGGAAGCAACCGGTTTGAATATGCGCGTGGATGGCCGGTCACTGAGCATGGCGCTTTCCCTTTCGTGTTTTGGATAGGATGTCGGCGATCATTTTAAACATATCCTCGGGATGGAGCGGCTTGGCCAGATACCCGTCCATGCCGGCCGTCAAGCAGCGCTCCCGGTCCCCCATGAGAGCGTGGGCGGTCAGAGCGATGATCGGCAAATGCTCCCCGCTCGTCGCTTCCCGGCGCCGGATCCGGGACGTGACCTCGAACCCGTCCATATTGGGCATCTGGACGTCCATCAGGACGAGGTCGAAGCGGTCTTTCTCCAAGAGCTTCAAGACCTGGCGGCCGTCCGAGGCAAGGCCCACCGAATGGCCCTGTTGAACGAGCATCCGTTCCGCCACTTTCTGGTTGATGACGTTGTCCTCGGCCAACAGAATTCGGAGGTGTCGAGATCCGGACTTGTCCCGGAGGCGGCCGTTCCCGGCGGCCTTCGGAACGGGGCGCGGCCGGCCCGTCAGGCCGGCCAGGAGGAGCTTCCTCAATTCGGCGGGGTCGACCGGTTTGGGCAAGGAGGCGAAGATCCCCGTTCCGGGCGCTGGACCGTTCGCGCCCGATATTCCGGCAGAGGTGAGAAGGATGATCCGAAGCTCGGTCAGCCCCGGGATCTTTTGGAGCCTGCCCAGCCAGGCCGGTCCGCTTCTCTCCGCCAGGCCCGCGTCGATTAAAGCCAGCGGGACGCGGACGTCTTCCTTGGCTTTTTCGGTCAAGACGGACAGAGCCGCCGCTCGGTCGGGAGCGGGCAGGGGGACGAGTCCCCATCGCGAGAGGATGTCGCACTCGATCCGCCGCGCAGCCGTGTTGTCGTCGACGACCAGGACGGCCTTGTTCTTGAGAATCCGGCCGGAGGCCTCCCTGGCGGGCGCTCTTTTGCGGCGGGGGAGGTCGAAGCGGACCGTGAAGCGGAAGGTACTTCCTTGGCCGACCTTGCTCTCGACCCAGATCGTCCCTCCCATCAACTCGACGAGCTGGGAGGAGATGGACAGCCCCAGGCCGGTTCCCTTGTAGGTTCGGGACCAAGAACCGTCCGCTTGGACGAAGGGCTGGAAAATCATGTTCTGTTTCTCGAGCGGGATGCCGATCCCGGTGTCCTTGACCGAAAACTCCAGGAGGACCTTGTCCTTGGACGCCCATTTGGGACGGACGGTCACGACGACTTCGCCGCTCTCGGTGAATTTGACGGCGTTGGCCTCGAGGTTGAGGAGGACCTGGCGGAGACGTTGCGCATCTCCGATGACCGAGGGAGGGAGGTCCGGATCGATGTCGAGAGCCAGCTCGATGCCTTTCTTGTGCGCCTCCAGGGCCAGCGAGGACACAGCCTGTCGGATGGATTCTCCCAGGCGGAACTCGGTCGGATGGAAGTCGATCTTGCGGGCCTCGATTTTTGAGAAATCCAGGATGTCGTTGATGATCGTCATCAGGGAATCGGCCGAGGATAGGATCGAGAGCAGGTAATCCTTCTGTTCGGGCCGGAGGGGGGTTCCCAGGGCGAGGTCGGTCATGCCCAGGATCCCGTTGAGCGGGGTTCGGATCTCGTGGCTCATATTGGCCAGGAACTCGCTCTTGGCCCGGCTGGCCTCCTGGGCCTGGAGCCTGGCCTGGACGAGCTCGGTCACGTCGATCAGGTTGAGCAGGATGCCGTCATAGCCGATTTTCCCCAGGACGGGCTGAAGGCGGAGGGCCGTCTCGATCCCGGCCAGCGGTATTTGGATGGTCACGGGCGGGGCGGCCGGATCGCTCCTGAATCCCTGGATGAGGGCCCGGAGACGGGCCTCGTCGATCCCGGTCGGGAGGTCC
>JALHUR010000229.1 GCA_022867325.1 Candidatus Aminicenantota bacterium
GGCGGAGGCCATCCTCCGGCAGGCCGCCTCGCGGTTCTCTGCCCAAACAATGAGCTTGGCCAGGATGGGATCGTAATAGACCGGGACCTCCCAGCCGCCGTAGATCCCGCTGTCGCAGCGGACGCCGGGGCCCTGGGGCTCCTTGAGGAAGACGATCCGGCCGGAGGAGGGCAGAAAACGGCGCCGGGGGTCTTCGGCATAGATCCGGCATTCGAGGGCATGGCCCCGCTGGCGGAGGTCGTCCTGATTCAGCCCCAGCGGCTCGCCGGCCGCGATCATGATTTGGCGGCGAACGAGGTCCAGACCGGTCACGAGCTCGGTCACGGGATGTTCGACCTGGATCCGGGCGTTGACCTCGAGAAAATAGAAGTTGCGGTCCTTGTCGAGGAGGAACTCGACGGTCCCGGCGTTCGTGTACCCCGCCGCTTTCATGACCCTGACGGCCGTCTCCCCCATCCGGGCCCTTAACTCGGGATCCAGCGCCGGCGAGGGCGTCTCCTCGACGATTTTCTGGAAGCGCCGCTGGATCGAGCACTCCCGCTCGAAGAGGTGAACCGTATGTCCGGCGCTGTCGGCCAGGACCTGGAACTCGACGTGCCGGGGGTCCTCGATGTACTTTTCGAGATAAACGGACTCATCGCCGAAGGCGGATTTGGCTTCGCGGCAGCCGGCTTCGAGAGCCGGAGCGAGGCCCTTTTCATCGGCGACGATACGCATCCCCTTGCCCCCGCCCCCGGCCGAAGCCTTGACGATGACCGGGTATCCCAGGGAGCGGGCCGCGGCTTCGCATTCGCGCGGACTTTGAGCGACGGACTTCATGCCCGGGATGATCGGGATCCCGGCCTTCTCCATCGTTTGGCGGGCCCGGACCTTATCGCCGACCAGCTCGAGGGCCGCGGAGTCGGGTCCTATGAAGACGACCCCCTCCTTTTCGCAAAGACGGCCGAAGGCGGCGTTTTCGGCCAGGAATCCGTAGCCGGGATGGATCGCCTCGGCCCCGGTGTCATGGGCGGCCCGGACGATCCGGTTCATATCCAGGTAGCTCTCGACGGCGGGAGCCGGCCCGATCGGGACGGCCTCGTCGGCCAGCTGGACGTGGAGGCTGGTCCGATCCGCTTCGGAATACACGGCGACGGTCGAGATCCCCATTTCCCGACAGGCGCGGATGATTCGGACGGCGATCTCGCCGCGGTTCGCGATCAGGATCTTTTTAAACATCTCAGGCCGTCCAGCGGGGCTTCCGTTTCTCGAGGAAGGCGGCCATGCCCTCCTGGCCCTCGGGGCTCGTCCGCAGCCCGGCGATCATCTCGGCCGTGAATCGCCGGACTTCCGCCGCGTCCATGCCGGGGACTTTGCGCAGGAGTTCCTTGGCCTTGGCCACGGCTTCCGGTCCCGAGGAGAGCAGGAGCCCGACCCATTCTCCGACTTTCCCGTCCAGCTTCTCGGGCTCCGCGACGGCGTGGACGAGGCCGATCTCGCAGGCCCTCCGCGCGTCGATCCGCTCGCCGGTCAGGAAATACTGGCGGGCCCGGCTCTCTCCGATCCGCCTCACGACGTAGGGCGCGATGCAGGCCGGGACAAGGCCGATCTTGACCTCGCTCAGCCCGAAGACGGCGTCCGTCGAGGCGACGGCTATGTCGCAGGCGGAGAGAAAGCCGGCGCCTCCGCCGATGGCCGGGCCGTTGACCCGGGCGATCGTCGGCTTGGGCAGGCTGTAGAGCTCCCAATGAAGGGCGGCCAGTTCGAGCGATTCGGCCAGGTTCTGATCGTACGAGAAACGGATGATCTCCCGCATCCAGTTCAAGTCCGCCCCGGCGCAGAAGGACGTTCCCCGGCCGGAGAGGATGACGACTCGGAGGGCTTCATCTCCGCCCAAGGCTCGGAGGGCGTCCCGCAGCTCCCGGATCATGACGGCGTTGAAGGCGTTTCTGACGTCCGGCCGGTTGAGCCAGAGGCGGGCGACCCGGCCATCCTTTTCGACGACGATCGTTTCATAGGTCGTTTCGGCCATGACCGCGTCCTCTCACATCCTGAAGATCCCGACCTTATAATCGGGGATGGGCGCGTTGAGGCTCATGGCGATCCCCAGGGCCAGGGCCCGGCGCGTCTCGAGGGGTTCGAGGATGCCGTCGTCCCAGAGCCGGGCCGTGCTGAAGTAGGGGCTCGCCTCGGCCTCGTAGGCGTCGAGGATGGGCTTCATCATCTTGGCCTTCTCCTCATCGGTCATGACCGCGCCCTTTTCCTGGAGCTTCTTGATCTTGACCGTGACCAGGACGTTGGCCGCCTGCTCGCCGCCCATGACGCTGATCCGCGCGTTGGGCCACATCCAGAGGAGGCGCGGCCCGTAGGCCCGGCCGCACATGGCGTAGTTCCCCGCGCCGTAGGAGCCGCCGACGATGACCGTGAACTTGGGGACGTCGGCGTTGGCCACGGCGTGGACGAGCTTGGCGCCGTCCTTGGCGATCCCGCGATGCTCGTAGTCCTTTCCGACGATGAAGCCGGTGATGTTCTGGAGGAAAACGAGAGGAATTTTCCGCATCGCGCAGAGCGTGATGAAGTGGGCCCCCTTGAGAGAGCTCTCGGAAAACAGGACGCCGTTGTTGGCCAGGATGCCGACCGGGTAGCCCATGATCCGGGCGAATCCGCAGACGAGCGTCCGGGCGTAAAGCTCCTTGAATTCCTGGAAACGGCTCCCGTCGACGATCCGGGCGATGACCTCCTTGATATCGAACTGCTTGCGGAGGTCGCGGGGGACGATCCCGAAAAGCTCGGCCGGGTCGTAGTGCGGCTCCTCGGGCTCGGCCCGGTCGAGCTCGAAGCGGCGGGGCGGGTCGAGCGTTTCGACGATGTTTCGGGCGATCTCCAGGGCGTGATCGTCGTTCTGGGCGTAGTAGTCCGAGACGCCCGAGATCCGGCAGTGGACGTCGGCGCCGCCCAGGTCTTCGTCCGAGACGTCCTCTCCGGTCGCCGCTTTGACGAGCGGGGGCCCGCCGATGAAGATCGTCCCCTGGCGGCGGACGATGACCGTCTCATCGCTCATGGCCGGGACGTAGGCGCCGCCGGCCGTACACGATCCCATAACGATCGATATCTGGGGGATCCCCAGGGCCGAGAGCCGGGCCTGGTTGTAAAAGATCCGCCCGAAATGCTCCTTGTCGGGAAAGGTCCCCGACTGGTGGGGAAGGAAGATCCCGCCCGAGTCGACGAGATAGACGCAGGGAAGCCTGTTCTCGAGGGCGACCTCCTGGGCGCGGAGGTGCTTCTTGATCGTCATCGGGAAATAGGTCCCGCCCTTGACCGTGGCGTCGTTGGCGACGACGAGGACCTCGCGGCCGCGGATGACGCCGATGCCGGTCACCATGCCGGCGGCGGGCGCATCGTCATCGTACATGCCGTTGGCGGCCAGGGGGCTGAGCTCCAGGAAGGGCGTATCGCGGTCGAAAAGCCGCTCCAGGCGTCGGCGGACGAGAAGCTTGCCGCGCGAGGCGTGAAGCTCGCGAGCCTTGGGCGGGCCGCCCTCCCCGACCTTGGCCAACCGTTCCCTGTACTCGGCGACAACCCGGTTCATATGCTCCAGGTTCTGCCGGTATTCGAAACTCTGCGTATCGACCTTGGATTCGATCCTGAACATGGCGGGCTCAGGCCGGGACGAACTTGTAGCCGTAGTGGATGATGCCGGCCTCCCCGTCCTCGGAGAGCTTGCGGAACTCAAGCCGGACCTTCAGCCCGATCTTGAGCGATGCGAAATCGCAATCGACGATCTGGGCCGTGAGCTTGACGCCGTCCTCAAGCTCGGCGATCCCCACGGCGTAGGGGACCTGGTCCTCGAAGCCCTCGGGAGCGACCCGGATGATCGTGTAGGTCAGCACGGTCCCGGTTCCGGCGAGCTTCGTCGTTTCGAATTCCCGGGCTCCGCAACGGGGGCAGACCAGGCGGGGCGGGAAACAGATGAATCCGCAGGCCTTGCAACGTCCGGCTTCGTATCTGTAGCGCTGGGGAATTTCGCGCCAATATCTCGATGGTGTCGGCATCTCGTCCTCCTCTCAGTCCGCCTCGAAGATATGGACGACCGAGCTCCCGCCCGTGCCGCCCATATTCTGGGTCAGTCCGCGCTTGGCGCCCTTGACCTGCCGCTCCCCGGCCTCGCCCCGGAGCTGCTTGACGACCTCGATGGCCTGGGCGACGCCCGTCGCCCCGACCGGATGGCCCTTGGCTTTCAGGCCGCCGCTCGGGTTGACGGGGAACTTGCCGCCGATCGCGGTCAAACCGTCTTCGACCGCCTTGCCGCCCCGCCCTTTCTTGACGAGGCCCAGGGCTTCCGTGATCATGATCTCGGCGATCGTGAAACAGTCGTGGACCTCGAACAGCTGGATGTCCTCGACCTTGCGGCCCGCCATCGACAGGGCCTTCTGGGCGGCGATCTGAGTGGACTCGATCCAGCAAAAATCCTTCCGCGAGGAGAGGGCGATCGTATCCGAGGCCTGGCCGCTCCCGACGATCCGGACAAAGGGCTTCTTCCGTTTCCGGGCCGTCTCCAGGGAGCAGAGGACGAGGGCCGCGGCGCCGTCCGTGATCGGCGAACAGTCCAGGATCCTGAGCGGATCGGCGACCAGGACGGAGGAGAGGACGGCCTCCATGGAAACCTTGAACGGGAATTGGGCCAGCGGGTTCTTCGAGCCGTTCAGGTGGTTCTTGACGGCGACCTGGGCGAGCTGCTCGCGGGTCGTCCCGTACTTGTGCATGTGGGCCACGGCCATCATCGCGTACAGGGCTGGGAAGGTCAAACCGTGGTAGCCTTCGTATTCCTGGTCGGCCGCCGTCCCCAGGGCGTAGGTCGCCTCGCAGCCGGTCACGTCCGTCATCTTCTCGACCCCGCCGACGAGGACGACATCCGACAGGCCGGAGGCGACCTCGATGAAGCCCTGGCGCAGGGCCAGGCCGCCCGAAGAGCAGGCCGACTCGACCCGCGCCGCCGGCGCCGGGTTTTTTCCCAGATAGTCGGAAAGGAGCGACCCGAGATGCTCCTGCCCGACGAACAATCCCGAGGACATGCAGCCGACGACCATGGAGTCGATTGTATCCACGCCCGCGTCATCGAGGGCCAGCAAGGCCGTCTCGGTGAAAATGGTTCGGAGCGACTTCTCCCAGAGCTCGCCCCATTTCGTCATGCCCACGCCGATGACAGCGACGTCTCTCATGGCCGCCTCCTATTCCGCCTTCCTGATTTTACGGCGGAACTTGGCGTACACTCCGTAATCGAGGTAGACCTTGTTGCCGTCGAGGAGGTCCCGCGTCCGGGGAGCGAGGTTCCGGACCTTGTCGATGCGGTCGGTGACGCGCCAGATGAAAGCGTCGCTCCCCGCGCCCGAGCCGTAGGAGACCATCAGGACCAGTTCGCCCGGCTTGGCGATGTCGAGCGTCGCCGTCAGCCCCAGGGGCGAGGACCCCGAGTAGGTGTTGCCCAGGCGGTTGACCAGCCAGCCCGGCTCGATCTGTTTCCGGGCGAAGCCGAGAATTTCGCCCGCCCGGAGCGGGAATTTCCCGTTGGGCTGGTGAAAGACGACGTAGGCGAAATCGGCGGGCTTCAGCTTGGCTTTTGCCATGATTCCCACGGCCGCGCCCGTAGTGTGCTTGAAGTAGGCGGGATCCCCCGTGAAACGGCCTCCATGCCGGGGGTAATACATGTATTCCCGGCGCCAGAAATCCGGGGTGTCCGTCATGAAGGCGTAGGTCTCGACCGCCTCGGCGACCAGATCGTCCTTCCCGAACAGGAAGGCGGCGGCCCCGGCCGCGGTTGACTATTCCAAAGCGTCGCCGGGGGCGCCCTGCGAGGTGTCCGCTCCGACGGCCAGCCCGTACTTGACCGCCCCGGACCGGACAAGGTTCAGGGCGATGAACATCCCCTCCGAGCCCGCCTTGCAGGCGAACTCGAGGTCGGCCGTATGGCACTCGGGCGTGGCCCCGAGCGCCTCGGCCAGGACCGTCCCGCTCGGCTTGACGGCGTAGGGATGGGATTCGGAGCCGACGTAGACGGCCCCGATCTCCCGGGGATCGATCCCCGCCCTTTTCAGGGCGCTCCGCGCCGCCTCGACGGACATGGTGATCGTGTCCTGATCGGGCGAAGGAACGGATTTCTCCTCGAGCATTAGCCCTTTCTTATAGCTCGGGGCGTCGGCCCCCCAGACCATGGCGATCTCCTCAACCTTGATCCTGGTCCTCGGGATGTAAGCCCCGTAACCGCTGATGCCGGCCATGGATGGGA
>JALHUR010000230.1 GCA_022867325.1 Candidatus Aminicenantota bacterium
ACTCGTTGAGGGGATATTCCTGCTGGACGAGGCTGGCGTTGGACAGGTTGAGCTTGGCGAAGACGTTCGAGGCCGTGATCTGGTCGATCAGACGGTTCGGGGCGCGGACGGTCAGGTCGATCGAAGTCGGCGGGCGTTCGACCAGCTCCATGTCGGCCGGAAGGTTGTGGGTTTCGAGCGGGATGGTCAGGCTCTTCTCCGAGAACGTCCTCTCCTCGGGGATCAGGGTCAGCCAGAGGACGAGGGCGAGCAGGAAGGCCAGAAGCTTGAGCCCCCAGTTACTGAACACGGCGCGCGTGAATCGTCTCATGTCTTTTTGAGATACTCCATCAGCCGGGCTTTAAAGGCGTCGCTGTCCGGGATGCGTTCGAGCCGGCCCCGGGCGGCCAGGGTCAAGTCCCCGGTCTGCTCGGAAACGACGATGACGGCGGCGTCCGTCTCCTGGGAGAGGCCGAGGGCCGACAAGTGGCGCGTCCTGGCCACCAGGTCATCCCGGAGGTTATGGGAGGCCGGCAGCGGGAGGAGACAACCCGCGGCCAGGATCTTGTTCCCCTCGACGATGACGGCGCCGTCGTGGAGGGGGGACTGGGCGATGAAAATGCTGACCCGCAGGTCCTTGGACAGGACGGCGTCCAGCTTGGTCCCGCGGTCGGCGACGGCCTTGAGGGAGATCTGCTTGGTGATGGCGATCAGGGCCCCGATCTTCCGCTGGGACAGGAAGTCGACGGCCAGGAACAGGTCCTCGATCTTCTCCTGGAAGGAGCGGAGAGCGAGCGGATTTCTGAAGGTCCGGGAGCCGAGGCCGGTCAGGAAGCGGCGGATTTCCCCCTGGAACAGGACGATGATGGCGATGATCAGGTAAGTCAGGAAATTCTTGATGAGCCACTGGGAGACGCTCAGCCGGGCCCAGCGGCTGACGAAGTAGAGGACGCCGATGACGGCCCGGCCGACGACCATCTGGTAGGCCTTGGTATCCTGGATGAGCCGGAAGAAGGAATAAAGAATGACGGCGATCAGGAGGATGTCGAGGACGTCCGTGAGATTGAGGTGGGTCAGGGCGTGCCAGACGTTAGCTGACATAGCGGACGTGTCCTTTGCTGTCGGGCTCGGGCTCTTCGTCCCGGATGGCCTCGGCGACCCGGATCGCACGGCCGACCTCCCGGACGTCGTGGACGCGGAGGACGTGGGCCCCGCGGACGACACCCAAAACGGCCGAGGCGATCGATCCCTCGAGCCGCTCTTGGAGGGGCGCGTTGAGGATCTTGCCGATAAATGATTTCCGGGAGGTCCCCAGGACGAGCGGGCGTCCCAGGTCCGCGAAAACATCAAGCCGGTTGATCAGGGTCAGGTTGTGTTCGAGCCGCTTCCCGAACCCGATCCCTGGGTCGAGGAGGACGCTTTCGGCCGCTATCCCGGCCGAGACCGCCTCCCGGAGACGGCTCTCGAGAAAGCCGCGGACTTCGGCCAGGAGGTCCTCGTAGAAGGGAGCGGCCTGCATCGTCCGGGGGGTTCCCTTCATGTTCATGAGGACGAGGCCGGCCCGCGCCTCGGCAATGACGCCGGCCAGGTCGGGGTCGAAACGGAGGGCGCTGACGTCGTTGATGATGTCCGCGCCCGCGTCGAGGGCGCGCCGGGCGACCTGGGACTTGGTCGTATCGACCGAAATCAGAACCTTGGAATGTTTCCGGAGACCGTCCACGACCGGAATGACCCGGCGGATCTCCTCCTCGGCCGGGACCGGCTCGGCGCCGGGGCGGGTGCTCTCGCCGCCGACGTCGATGATATCGGCGCCGTCGGCCGCCAGGGCCAGTCCCCGCTCGACGGCCGCCTCCGCGTCCCGGAGAAGACCGCCGTCCGAAAAGGAGTCGGGGGTGACGTTGAGGATCCCCATGATCCAGGTCCGCCGCCCGAGAAGAAACCCGCGGTCTCTCGTCCGGAAGCGAATGTCCTGTCTCACTGTCTCCGCATCTCGATCTTTAGAGGGACTGCTTTCAGGCGCCGGCGGCTTCCGTGCCGTTCGCGCCCTGTTTGGCGCCGTTGACGACCTCCTGGATCTCCTCGGAGGAGAGGACTTCCTTCTCGAGCAGGAGCTCGGAGATTCGGATGAGCTTATCCCTCCTCGCCTCGAGGAGGTCGCGGGAGCGCTGGAAGCAGCGCTTGATGATCTTCTTGACCTCCTCGTCGATGAGCTCCGCGGTCCGCTCGCTGAAGTTCTTGTTCATGGCCAGGTCGCGGCCGAGAAAGATGAGATCGTCCCGCTCGCCGTAGGCCATCGGCCCCAGCTCGGACATCCCCCACAGGCAAACCATCTTGCGGGCGATCTCGGTCGACTTCTCGAAGTCGCTGGCGGCGCCCGTCGTCAACTTGTTGAGGAGGAGGATCTCGGCGACGCGGCCCGCCATCAGGACCGAGAGCTGGGCTTCGAGATAATCCTTGGTGTAAGTGTAACGGTCGTCCAGGGGAAGCTGCTGGGTGAGGCCTAGGGCCATGCCCCGGGGGATGATCGTGACCTTGTGGATGGGATCGGCCTCGGGGATGATGGCGGCGACCAGGGCGTGGCCGGCCTCGTGGATGGCCGTGTTCTTCTTTTCCTCGTCGCTGATGAACATGCTCTTGCGCTCGACCCCCATCAGGACCTTGTCCTTGGCGCTCTCCATGTCCTTCATGGAGACGCTGTCCTGATTCTTGCGGGCGGCCGCCAGGGCCGCCTCGTTGACGAGGTTGGCCAGGTCGGCGCCGGAGAAGCCGGGCGTCGAGCGGGCCAGGACCTTGAGGGCGACGTCCTGGGCCAGCGGGATCTTGCGGACGTGGACCTTGAGGATCTCCTCGCGGCCCTTGACGTCCGGCATGTTGACGACGATCCGGCGGTCGAAGCGGCCCGGCCGGAGCAGGGCCGTATCGAGGATGTCGGGGCGGTTTGTGGCCGCGATCAGGATGATCCCCTCGTTGGAATCGAACCCGTCCATCTCGACCAGGAGCTGGTTGAGGGTCTGCTCCCGCTCGTCATGGCCGCCGCCCAGGCCGGCCCCGCGCTGGCGGCCGACGGCGTCGATCTCGTCGATGAAGATGAGGCAGGGCGCGCTCTTCTTGCCCTGTTCGAACAGGTCCCGGACCCGGGAGGCGCCGACCCCGACGAACATCTCGACGAAGTCGGAGCCCGAGATCGAGAAGAAGGGGACGTCGGCCTCGCCGGCGATCGCCCGGGCCAGCAGGGTCTTGCCCGTCCCCGGCGCCCCGACCAGGAGGACGCCCGTGGGGATGTGGCCGCCCAGCTTCTGGAACTTCTGGGGGTCCTTGAGGAACTCGATGATCTCCTGGAGCTCCCCCTCGGCTTCCTCGACGCCGGCGACATCCTTGAAGGTGAACTTCTTCTGGGAGGCCGAGAAGAGCTTGGCCCGGCTCTTGCCGAAGGACAGGGCTTTGTTGCCGCCGGACTGCATCTGGCGCATGAAAAAGAACCACAGGAAGACGAGGAGGACGATGGGCAGCATGGTCAGAAGGTAACCGACCCAGGGGCTCCGCTCGGTCGGCTTGACGATGATATTGACGTTGTGTTCGCGGAGAATCTTGACAAGGTCGTCGTACTGGGGAGGCGTGATCGTCTTGAAGGTCGTCCCGTCCAGGTATTTCCCCTTGAGGTCGTTCCCGGTGATGGTGGCTTCTTCGACTTTATTGGCCTCGACGTCGGTCATGAACTGGCTGAAGGCGAGCTCCTTCTTGGCCGCGGCCGGGGACTGGACCTGGCTCCAGAGGAAAATGATGATGATCCCGGCCGTCAGCCAGAACAGGGCGCTCTTGTATGCGCGGGGTCGGCTTTTAGGCATAGTCATACATTCCTTTTTGGGAAATTATTATAGCACGTTTTCGACGGGTTGTTAAGACGGTGAACTCGTTCAAAAAGGGTGACGCTAATCTGTGTCCCCAATTCGCTTCTTATCTTAAAAAAGAGGGACATGGTTGAGCGTCACCTTATTTGACAGAGGGCGGGTATTGGGATAAATCTTCTTCTGTGAAGCTGCCGCCCCTCGACTTAGCCATCATCGGCGTCTACCTCGCCCTGGTCGCCCTGATCGGTTTCGTCATCCGCAAGCGTGCGACACAGAAAGTCGATTCCTACTATCTGGCCGACCGGAACGTTCCCTGGTGGATGCTGGGACTATCGGGCTGCTCGAGCTACATCGACATCGGCGGCACGATGTCCATGATCGGGGTCCTG